>JBAXUL010000038.1:0-33563 GCA_037129695.1 Prolixibacteraceae bacterium | reverse complement strand
TGGAAATTGACCCTAAAGGCGAAGGCTCAGACAAAGAAGAGGTCATTGCCTATACGGATGGATCGGAAAGTCGTGAAATCATTGTGGATACGGAAGACAAGGAATTTAGACTGGAGCAGCCTGTATCGAAGAGTTTCATCAAACGGATGTTTACCCCGGTGGCAATTGACAACGAATTGAAATACAAAGGGATGAACATGTGGAATCCGGAGGTTGAGTGGACACTCACCACCAACGAACAGTTTTTCGGCAAACAGATTCGTTCTGCCTATTACTGCAAAGGTGGCACAGGAGAAAGGAAAGCCATCTGGAGTGTTCCGGTCAAGGTGGGCGGATATTATAAAGTCTTCGCTTACATGCCTAAAATTCGGTTTGGATTTAACAGGGACGGAAATCAACCCGAAGAAATATACAATTTCAACGTGACCCACGATGATGGAGTTGATCATCCTGCCGTTAAAGCTGATCCACGTGAAAGTACCTGGGTAGAGGTTGGAACTTACCACTTCTCCTCAGACACGGCAAGAATTGAATTGACCAACAATTCAAAAGCCAAGTCGATCTACGCGGATGCAGTCAAACTTGTCAAAGAAAATTAAAAAATCATATTGAAACGTGAAATGAGTCCCGCATCATGGTGACGAGTTCCATTTGGCCCATAAAAACAATTTCTTTATCACATGAAAAAAATAACTTCGCTTCTGTCTTTAATTTGTATGCTCCTGTTTTTTCAGTTTGAATCACAGGGTCAATCTATTCTGACGCTGGAAAAAGCAATGGAAATTGCCGTCAACAACAGCCCGGCCATTCAGAGTACCGTTCTTAACCTGCAAAGAACCACCGAAAATTTGAATGCACAGCGTGCCGGACTGAAATCCAAATTCGCTTTGAGCCTTAATCCGATCGATTACAGCCAAAGCCGTAAATTTGACTCCCGCACTTCGCAATGGTTCACCAATGAACTGATAAATTCTTCGGGAACTTTCAGGGTTGACCAACCAATTCTGGCCACCGACGGTAAGATCTCATTGGTCAATACTTTTGGATGGCAATCGAATTCATCAGATGTTCAGAATGTAACTTCTTCCAACAAGGCATTCATGAACAATTTATACCTGAGCCTTTCACAGCCTCTGTTCACCTACAACAGAACCAGAGTGGCATTGAGAACACTGGAGCTGAACAATGAAAATGCCCAGCTTGGCTACTCCATTCAGAAGCTGGCACTCGAGAAAACTGTTTCACAGCTTTTTTACAACGTGTATATGGCACAAATGAGTCTGACCATCAGGGAAGATGAAAATGATAATACACAAAAGAGTTTCGAAATCATCAAAAACAAGGTGGAAGCCGGACTGGCAGCAAAAGAGCAACTTTTCCAGGCTGAAGTGAATCTGGAAACTGCCAAGTCGAGCAAGGCGTCTGCACGAGTTTCTCTCGAAAGTGCCAAGGACCAGTTCAAACAATACATCGGAATGGATATTTTCGAAGAAATTTCTGTCATGACGGATGTCGTCGTTTCTCCTATTGAAGTTGATGGGAAAAGGGCTTTGGAACACGGGCTTGCCTCTCGCATGGAACTTCGCCAGCGCCAAATAAGCATTGAGACCGCCATTCTCGACATGAATGCCGTGAAAGCCCAGAATGAATTCAGGGGAGATCTGGCTTTGTCAATCGGCGTTTCAGGTGACAATCCAAAAGTGGCTGATGTATATTCGATGCCAACCAAGAGCCCGCACTACGGAATCACCTTCAATGTTCCAATCTACGACTGGGGACAGAGAGCTGCACAAATCAGAGCCCAGGATGCGGTAATCAACAGTCAGAAACTGAACTACACCAACACGGATACCCAAATCAAAGTTGATATCAGGCAGTCAATCAGAAACCTGAGCAATTTGAAGGATCAAATTTCCATCGCACTTTCGAACCAAAAAAACTCTCAGCTCACCTATGACATTAACCTGGAAAGGTATAAAAACGGAGACCTGACCAGTATGGACCTGAATCTTTTCCAACAGCAGCTGTCATCCAACAAAATGGCATACGCCCAGGCCCTCATCAATTACAAACTTGAACTGCTGAACCTGAAGATCATATCCTTATTTGACTTCACAACCAACCAAGCGGTCATCCCTGATCAATACCTGCATTCAAAAGAAACAAAGAAATAATTAATCCCAGAAAATATAAATAATATGAAAATCAATAAATCGTGGAGATTCCTGTTCTTCCTTCCAATTCTGGCTTCCTGCGGAAACCAGCAAACTGCACTTCAAAATGACATCGCTGTTCCTGTTTCGGTGATCGATGTAAAAAAGGGACCTATCGTGCAGTATCTTAATAGCACGGGTACAGCCAATGCAGCTAGCCAGATGGTATTGACAACCGAAATGGCAGGGAATTATATTCTTTGTGTGAATCCCAAAACCGGCAAAGAATTCAAACTGGGTGATATCGTTGAAAAGGGTGGTGTGATCATTAAACTTGAGAATCCTGAATACATCAATAACATCGGGTTTGACACCAAAAAACTGAATTTTGAGATCGCCGTACTTGAAAACGAAAAGCAAAAATCGCTTTATGAAAAAGGCGGTGTTACCTTAAGAGACACGAAAAATGCAGAAGTTTCTCTGGCTCAGGCTAAGACCAATTTTGAGGATGCCAAGATCCAGATGCAAAAAACTGAAGTAAAGGCTCCATTTCGTGCGACCATCGTAGACATTCCACAGATTACCAACGGTGCCCGTATCAACAACAGCACAGCAGTTGTGACGCTGATGGATTACAGCAAATTGCTGATGGATGTGAACCTTCCAGAAAAATACCTGACCACCATTAAATTGGGACAGGAAGTCAATATTACCAATTATACCATGCCCAATGATACATTGAAGGCACAGATCAGCCAGCTTTCACCTGTAATCAGCACTGAAACAAGGACTTTCATGGGCAGAATGACAATCAGCAATCCGGATCTGAAATTACGCCCCGGAATGTTCGTTAAGGCAGACATCGAAATTGCAAGGAAAGACAGCGCCATTGTGATTCCTAAAGATATCATCGTTGCAGGTGGCAGGGGAAAAACAGTATATGTTGTCGACAGGGGAGCTGCCCAGCGCAGAACCATCACGACAGGCCTGGAAAACGAAAAATCGGTTGAAGTAATAGAAGGATTAAAAGCCGACACTCGTTTGGTTGTCAAAGGTTTTGAAACCCTGAGGGATAATTCAAAAGTTAAGATCGTCAAATAGTTTACCTGCATTCCAGGTAGAAATTCTAAAAATATTTTCTAATGAAGAAATTGACAAATTTTGCAGTCAATTATCCGGTGACCATATTGATGGTGGTGCTGGCGGTACTGCTGCTTGGTGTCATCTCCTATCAAAAACTGGGGATTGATCTTTTTCCTGACTTGAATTCACCGCGGATTTTCGTTGAGATCAAGTCCAGTGAGAGACCACCCGAAGAGATGGAAAAACTATTTGTGTCTAATATTGAAGCAATTGCATCCCGTCAAAGCGGGGTTCTGCAGACTTCTTCAATATCACAGACCGGATCGGCCCAGATCACTGTGGAATATGCCTGGAATAAAGACATGGATGAAGCTTTTCTGGATCTTCAGAAAGCATTGACAAGCTATTCACAGAACACCCAGATCACAGAGCTGACGATCACACAGCATGACCCGAATACCAAACCGGCCATGATTGTAGGTCTGAAGCATACCACCATCAAGGACATGAATGAATTGAGGAAAGTTTCTGAAAACTACATCCGAAATGAACTTGTCCGTATCGAAGGTGTGGCCCAGGTAGATCTGGACGGGATCGAAAAAAACGAGGTAAGGATAGATACCGATCCCTACGCGCTTGAGTCCTTCAATCTGACAGTTGATCAGCTCTCACAGAAGATACAATCCTACAACAGAAGCATCTCCGGAGGAACCATCACGGAAACAGGTTTGCAATATGTGGTAAAAGGGGTAAGTCTTTTGCAGCAAAAGGAGGATTTTGAAAACCTGATTGTGGGTTATAAATCATCGGTAACAGGTGGAACAAACAAAGCTACCATGGCCCCTACCTATCTCAAAGATGTGGCAAGGGTCAGCTTCGAGAATAAAGAGCCTACCAATCTGGTAAGGATTAACGGGGAAAGATGCATTGCGCTCTCCATTTACAAGGAGACTAAATACAATACTGTCAAAGCCGTTGAAGAGATCAACAAAACGTTGGCAACCATCGAGAAAGCTTTGCCCGGTTACAAATTCACGGTAGTATCCAACCAGGGTACTTTTATCAAAAGCGCCGTTGATGAGGTGAAAAACACCATGTATTTTGGTATTATCCTTGCGGTAATCATCCTTTTCTTCTTTCTCAAACGCATTGGCACCACCCTCATCGTCAGTTTGTCTATCCCAATATCCATTGTGGCCACATTCAACCTAATGTATTTCAATGGGTTATCACTTAACATCATGACACTCGGTGGTTTGGCGCTCGGGGCAGGAATGCTCGTCGACAATGCCATCGTGGTGATGGAAAATATATTTCGAAACCACGAAAATGGTATGTCAGCCAAGGAAGCTGCTATCGTTGGAACTGCGGAAGTAGGCGGAGCCATCACGGCTTCTACCCTCACCCATATTGTGGTTTTCCTACCTATCATTTTCATGCATGGAGCCTCCGGAGCACTCTTCAAAGATCAGGCCTGGACAGTAGCATTTTCATTGTTGTCCTCCCTCTTCGTTGCAATTTTCGTCATACCGATGCTTTATCATCGCTTTTTCAGGAACCAGGAAGGCGCCTCCATTTCCATTCAAAAGAAGACTGGATACAGCGATTTTCTGACAAGAATTTTGCCACATCGCATGAATATTATCCTTGCCTCCTTGGTGCTATTTGGTTTATCTCTCTTCCTGATTCCCTATATCGGAAACGAATTTATGCCAAAAACAGACAGCAAAGAATTTTCCATTAACCTGAAAATGAAGCCCGGAACAACGCTGTTGCGCACTTCCGAGGCAGCCTCCTCCATTGAAGGAATGGTAAGGGAACTTTTGGGAGATGATTTGGAGGGACTCTTTTCGAGGATAGGACCTTCTACCGGACTCGCAACTACCGATCAATCCATTTTTGAAGGAGAAAATACCGCAGAAATAAAAGTGATTCTGAAGCCTGAGGTAAAAATCAGTTCTTCCAAAATTATCGCCACCATTGCTGAATGGTACGCACAAAATACGGAGATGGAAATTAGTTTCACGCAGGATGAGACCGCTTTGCAAAGCATTTTGGGCAACAGTGAAGCACCTGTAGTAGTTGAAGTGAAGGGAGATGATCTGGTTGTGCTGGATTCTTTGACCCACCGAACAAAAAAAGCCATTCAGGACATTCCGGGTTTGTACAACTATTCAACCAATATGGATCAGGGATATCCGGAATTGAACGTCATGGTCGATCGTTTCCGTGCCGGCACCTACAACCTCGCCGTCAGTGACATCGTCACACAGGTTACCTCCAAATTAACCGGACAACTTGTAGGGCAATATGATAAAAACGGTGAATTGCGGGATATTACCATCCACCTTCCCAAACTGGCAATGGCCGAGATGGGAGACATGATCATCCGTAATGGCACCCAGGTTGTCAGATTGAGTGAAGTTGCATCGCTCAAACAGGCGATTGCTCCCAAAGAAATCTACCACAGTAACCAGATCAGGGTTGGAAAAGTAATGGCCGACATGAAAAAAGGCTCTTCACTGGATAAAATATCCAACGAAATTCAGAGCAAGATTTCAGCCATTGAACTTCCGAACGATTACAGGTTCAAAATTGCAGGTGAAGAACAAAAAAGACAAGAATCGTGGACCAACCTTAAATTTGCGCTCATGTTATCCATCATTCTGGTTTACATGGTTTTGGCAGCAAAATTTGAATCTCTGGTACATCCGTTTGTCATCCTTTTATCCATTCCGTTTGCCATCGTCGGAACCGTAATTCTGTTTTTCATTCTTGGCCAGTCATTCAATATGATGGCGCTGATCGGAATCATCATGCTTGGAGGTATTGCAGTGAACGACTCCATCATACTGGTCGACCGCATCAACCAACTTCGGGAACTGGGCACAGAAAAAAGGGCAGCCATCGCACAGGCAGGTCAGCAGAGGCTTCGGCCAATTCTGATGACCAGTATCATAACTGTGATTGCGCTGGTTCCGCTTACGCTTGGATTTGGCGATAGTGTTGCACTCAGGTCTCCTATGGCACTTGCCGTAATCGGTGGTATGGTAACCAGTACATTGCTTACACTTTTGGTGATACCTTGCGTTTACGATCTTTTGACAAGTAATAAACCGATCGATCAGAACGATTAAACCAACAATTTTCAACGGATGGACTTCATTATAAAAAGAAAAATATTGATCAGCATGCTCTTCCTCGGACTGAGCATGTTGGGATATGTCTCATGGAAAAATCTATCCATGGAACTACTCCCCAATGCCGAGCTGCCCATCCTGTATGTGCAGGTTACGTGCACCCAGGAGGTAGATCCCAAATTCATGGAGAGTCAGGCCATTATCCCGCTAGAAGGTGCCATCGGTACGTTGCAGGGCATACAGGACATGCAGTCTACATGCCAGTCGCGCAGGGGATCAATCATGATTCAGTTCAACAAAAATGTCAATTTCAAATACACTTTCCTGAAACTTCAGGAGAAAATCAGTGAAATCAAGGCGTCAATTCCAACGCAATTCATTGTAACTGTGGTGAAAGTTGACCTTAACCAGTTGAATACCCAATTTATGCAGTTGCAGGTTCGCGGAACCGGCGGTGTTGACCTGGTAAGAAACATCACGGACCTGAAAATCAAACCGGAGCTGCAGAACATCGATGGGATTGCCGGGCTTACCATTTTTGGAGGCCATGAAAAGACCATTGAGATTCAATTGGACATGGATGTTTGCAGTGCCTATAAAATTACTGCCAACACCATCAGGAGCAAGATTTCCCAAAATTACAGGACACGGGCTTATGCAGGTGATGTCTATGGTTCCAATCTGAAATATACCGTACAGGTTACATCAGAGTTTGACGAACTAAGCCAGCTTGAAAACCTCGTGGTAGCCAATGGTCCTATTCTGCTTAAGGATGTAGCAAAAGTCTATTTTGGCGTTAAGGAGCAAACCTCCTTCTCGCGCGTCAACGGCAAAGATGCCGTTTCCATCACGCTTGTCAACGATGCACAAACCAATCTCATCCAGTTATCCAAAAAGACGCTGGAAGTGATTGACAAGCTGAACAAAGACCTGGCTTCAAAAGAAATCGAGATCACGGTGCAAACCAATGCTGCCGCAACGATGGAGAAGAATTTGAACCAGATCGGCGAACTGGCGCTGGTAGGTGCCTTGCTGGCCATCTTTGTGCTTTGGATCTTCCTCAAGAACATTAAACTTGTGTCGATCATTGCATTGGCAATTCCAATTTCGGTACTTACAGCCTTCAATTTTTTCTATTATGCGGATGTGACCATCAACAGTCTGACACTTGTCGGAATGGCGTTGGCAGTAGGGATACTGCTCGACAACAGTGTGGTGGTGCTGGAGAATATCTACAGGTTGCGGGCCACAGGTAAGTCGCCAAAGGAGGCTGTGATCCAGGGTACAACCGAAGTCTGGCGCTCAGTAATTGCGGCGACGATGACGACAACCACCATTTTCCTGCCGTTTTTCTTTTCAGACAATTATCTTATAAAACTTCTCGGAAAAAATGTTGGGATCTCCATTGTTTCCACTTTGCTGGTTTCATTGGCTGTTGCGATGTTGCTTGTTCCTATGCTGGCTTATGCTTTTCTGAAAAAGAATGCAGGCGGCAACATGGAGTTCACCCGGGTATCAACACGGAATAAGCAGGTTCAGACCTATTTCATGATTTTGAAATATTCATTGCGCAAACCTGCACAAACCATTATCGGGGCTATTATCGTCTTTTTTGTCACCATATTTATCTGTCTGGCTGTCAGTATGAATACGCAGCAGGAGGTCAAGACGAATGCATTCCGGATCAATGTGACACTGCCATCCGGCTCTACGATCGAATCGAGCGACAAAGTCGTGAGTGAGATTGAAAACCGGATCAAAGGCATTGCTGAGATCAAAGACGTGACTTGTACCATTCAGGTAGAAAGTGCAAGCGTCATGATCGAATTGAAGGAAGATTTCCAAAAAATAGCCAAACGATCCCTTTCGCAGATCCGCGATGAGGTCACCAACAAAATGAACGATGTACCCGGCGGGACCATCGATATCGCCGATGCCTCATCGACTTCAGGATCAACCGGAAGTATGGGAGTCGGGAACAGCGGTACCGGCAATTTTATGTCCATGATGGGTGTTGGTTCCAACTGGGAACGTGTGGTGATCAAAGGACAGGATTTTGAGGTAATGAAAAATGTTGCCTCCGATTTACAATACTTTTTGGAGAGTCTCGAATCGATGAATGGTGTTCGGGTAAGTTATTCGAACAACAGACCGGAAGTACACCTCTCCTTTCGTCCGATGCTGATGAATGCTTACGATGTGACCCTGGCCAGTGTTTCCGGGGAACTTAACTCTTTCAGCAAGGAAATTTCCACCAATATTCCTTTTAAACAGGGAAATGATCAATACGACATCACCATCAAGGAGATGCCGAAAAAGGGTCAGACAGCGGAAGAAGCCAAAAAGAACAGAAGTGCCTTCGACCTGAGAACCCTTCCGATTGCAGATTCAAAAGGAGGTTATCACGATCTTCAGAATATCAGCGACGTGGTACTTTCTTCAGGTTATGCCAATATTACAAGGGTAAACCAGGAAAAACAGGTGGAAGTTCGATTCAGGTTCATCGATGCATCGCAGGAATCAAAAGCCTTGCTCGAATCCTATCGTTCGGAGGTGGATAAAATTGTCGAGAACTACAACATGCCTTCAGGGATTGCCATACAGGTGATCCATGAAGAAGATACGCTCAAGGATTTCTATTTCCTGATCCTGGCTGCATTCTTCCTGATTTTCATGATTCTGGCATCTGTCTTCGAATCAATCTCCACTCCTTTTGTGCTGATGTTTTCGATCCCCCTTGCCGCAATCGGTTCATTTATTGCATTGATTCTATCCCACAATTCGCTTTTCAATTCAAATACCATGATTGGGTTCCTGATATTGATCGGGGTGGTCGTCAACAACGGGATTATCCTGATTGACTATACCCAGATACTCAGGAAAAGAGGATACAGGAAAAATCGGGCGCTGGTGATGGCAGGTATGTCACGTCTACGGCCAATCCTGATTACAGCCATTGCAACCATCGCCGCCATGCTGCCACTTGCCCTTGGTGACAACGAATATGTTGGTGCGATCGGCGCGCCATTTGCGATCACAGTGATCGGTGGATTAAGCCTGAGTACCTTGCTGACGCTGGTGTTTATTCCAACTTTTTACTCCGGTCTCGAAACATCCATCAACTGGATGAGAGAGTTGAACTGGAAGATAAAAATTGCACAGGCAGTTCTGTTTATTTTGGGTGTTGCCCTCATTTACACGAAGATAGATGAGTTGATGTGGAAACTTCTGGACACAGTCGCCTTGGTCATCGTGATTCCTGGCGGTACCTGGTTTATCATGAACAGTTTGAGAAAAGCAACAGAGACAGTTATTGATCCGGACAAGCCAATTACCATCAGGATCGAGAATCTGGTCAAAATATATGATTGGGGAAGTCGCTTCGCCCGCGAATGGAATGGCAACAGAAGAATCAGGGAAAGGACCGGCACGGAGAAATACTACCGTCGCCTGCGGGACTTTGATCTTTTCATCTGGCAGCTTCCTTTGATGGGATTCATGATCTACTTTGCATTCATCTATTTGCAGAACAGTCTCTATTCACTCATTTTCTCACTGTTTATTTTCCTGATGGCATTGGCCATGTGGGGACCTGTTTCTGAATATCTTAACTTCAGGGATGAAAAAGAGAACAAAAAATGGATGGGAAAAATAGCAAGAGCCGGATACCAGATTCTTTACTGGGGTATTCCTACGCTTGTTCTGGTTTTCTTCTATTTCAAATGGGAAAAAATTGTTTCCGTATTGATTCTTGGAGCCTTGTGGTTCTTCGCCCTAGCCGTCAATACCACTGCTGACAGACTGTACCGCGAAAAAATAAACATCGAAAGGTTAAAAGGTCGTTTTGCCAAAATCCGCAGGATGTTCTTCAAGATTGTAGAACAGATGCCTGTAATCGGACGCAAAAGAGATCCGTTCAAAGCACTGAAAGGTGTCTCCCTGGAGATCAATACCGGTATGATTGGTCTGCTCGGACCCAACGGGGCGGGAAAATCAACCATGATGCGTGTGATCTGCGGTATCTACGAACAGAGTTATGGAAAAGTGTGGATCAACGGGATTGATACACAAGAAAAACGAGAAGAATTACAGGGGTTGATCGGTTATTTGCCTCAGGAATTCGGAACCTATGAGAATATGTCGGCTTACGAATTCCTGGATTACCAGGGAATACTCAAAGGCCTGACTGATGCGGCAACAAGGCATAAACGGATAGAATATGTATTGTCATCCGTTCACCTTTGGGATCGCAAGGATGAAAAAATCGGAGGATTTTCAGGTGGTATGAAGCAACGGATGGGTATTGCCCAGATTCTGCTTCATCTTCCAAGAATTCTGGTTGTAGACGAACCCACTGCCGGTCTTGACCCTCGCGAAAGAATCCGCTTCAGAAACCTGCTGGTTGAATTAAGCCGCGAGAGAATCGTTATCTTCTCCACACATATCATCGAGGATATTTCGAGCTCCTGTAACCAGGTAGCCGTCGTGAACCGTGGTGAATTATGTTACGCGGGTCATCCGAATGACATGGTTAAACTGGCCGAAGGATTTGTCTGGCAGTTCAGCATCCCGGCCAGGGAATTTGATTCCTTCCCGATGAAAGAACGCGTCATTCACCACATGCGTGATGGCGACCAGATCAAAATCAGGTTCCTGGCGGCAGAAAAACCGGCAGAGGATGCAATATTGGTCAAGCCGGTACTGGAGGAAGCCTATTTGTGCATACTCAAGGGATTTAAAAAGAAGTTATAAAAGAGGAGATACAAGATGCAAGACGTGAGTTTGGAAGAAAATTTCATGTCTTGTATCTTCTGTCTTAACGTTCAAATACAACATTTGATTTTAAAATACAATGGATAAGGCAATTTTAAAGAGCAAACTAAAAAACAGATCGGATCTGGTGCTGAAAATGGCAGGATATAACCTGAAGATCATTTTTGCCGGTCGCTTTTTCTGGTTCGTACTCGCATCACTGGTGTTTTTTATATTATTGTCGATCAATCTGGTTTTCAATCAGCCCGGTTTCAACTCCGCCAGTGTTTACAACGTACTGATTGTTCCGGGAATTCTGCTGGTCTTCTACCCTACTGTATTTGGTATCCAGAACGATGCGGATTCCAGAATCCTGGAAATACTGTTCGGGATTCCTGATTATCGGTACAAGATCTGGCTGATAAGGCTTTTCATGATCTTTCTGCTCACATGGGCCATCATGTATGTGTTTTGCTGGTTCGGATATTTCGCCCTGACACCTTATCCAACATTCAGCATGTCGTTTCAACTGATGTTCCCTGTCTTCTTTTTGGGATGCATGGCCTTTTTGGTTTCTACGATCGTGAAAAACGGAAACGGTACGGCAGTGGTCATGATCATCATTGGTGTTGCTTTGCTTTTTCTGGGTGATACCCTTGGAAGTACCCAGTACAATGTCTTTCACAATCCCTACAGCATTCCGCAAAAGATGAATGAAATGGTTTGGGCCCAGATCTCTCAGAAAAACAGGCTGTTCCTTGCCATCGGAAGCCTCGTATTTGTATTGTGGGGATTAACCAATCTGCAAAAAAGAGAGAAATTCCTGAAGTAATTTCTGAAAATTTTGATTAGAAAATCATTATCTTGTCAATGTAAGATACCTCATTGTCAATTGTATGTTTTCAATTATCAATTAATTATCAGGTTATGGAACGGAAAATTTTTCTTCTGATCGCGGTTATTGCTGCCTTTTCTGCCAACGCTCAGTTTTCTTTAAAGGCTCCGAATGTGAAATGGGACGAAAGTTACACCTTCGACAAATGCAACTCATTTAAAATTGAAGCCTACGCCAAAAACAATGAACTGATGCGTACCATCGAAATTAAAACCTGGTACCAATCGGGCGGAGAAAATTTTTCGGTGAAATTTTTCAATGGAGGAAAAGGCAATGACATGGAAACCATTCTGGATAAAAAGAATGAAATTGGCATCCAGATCCTTGGAGCCGGTTCGGCAAATGCCACTTATACTGCAGGCGGTTACAAATATCCGGCTGAAGCTGACCTGAAAAAGCTTGAGATAGTCCCAACTGCAGAAACCAAACAAATTTTAGGTTACACCTGTAAAAAATACTCCTATACCTTCAAGAAAATTTTTGGAGAAGTATGGATTACAGATCAGATTACCCTCCCCAATGATATCGGCATGTTCCGTGCCTGCAAAATGGCTGCCAAGCACAATACACTCTCTGTTCCCGGATTCGTCATGGAAATGACGACTGAGGATTCAGGAGGAGGAAAAACCCTGATGAAAACAATTTCTCTCGAAATTCCGGAGAAATATACCATTGACCTGAAATATGTCAACATGAGTACAGCCCTCAACAAAATCAACTATTTTACCTACTGATCATACTTTGATTTTCAAAACCATCCTTTTTGCCGCCGCTGCCCATTCGGGGCAGTACCGGAAGGGAACCAATATTCCCTACATCTCTCACCTGATCAATGTGATGAAGATTCTCTGTGAAAATAATTGTACTGAAGAGGTAATCGTTGCCGGAATTCTCCATGATGTGGTGGAAGACACGCCCGTCACCCTCGAGGAGGTGGAAGCTGAATTTGGTCCGGAAGTGGCATTCCTGGTAAGAGGTGCTACTGAAATCCATAAACTTGTCAAATTCAGGGAGGAGACTGACGAGGCTTCCTGGAAAGAAAGAAAGTTGCATACGATCCACTTTCTGACCCACGAAGCCACCAATCATCAGTTACTGGTATCCGCTGCCGATAAACTCGACAATCTGCGGGCCATTCGCGATGATTACGACCGGATAGGTGAAGCATTGTGGCAAAGGTTTAATGCGGGTAAAGCAGAGCAGGAATGGTACTATTCGGCCATTGCTGCAGCATTTAAAACAAGGGCCAATGAATTTGAGGAACCATTGACAGGGATAGCTGCTGAGATATCAGGTATTGTCCGTTCATTGTTTCATTAAGCGCAAGGGTCTCTGGTGACGTGCCGGATGCCAGCCGTGAATCTCCCAAAGTTTTGTTTTTCGAAAGTAATTGACAACCTTTGAGGAACTTAATCTTTCCTATCTTCTTGAAGGATTGATTTTGCTGTTGATTTCCGGAAGGCCGAAAAATTAACAGATTTAAACATCTGCATAACAACTTATTAATCCAATTATTATTTACAGCCACCCATGATCGATTGCAGGACAAAAGACAGAATTCTATTCAAGATTGTAAATGAAAGTCCTGAGATGACTTTCGGATTTGACGCTGAGGATTCATTGGATATATTTGGCTTCGATTCAGAAATCGTAAGTTCTGTACTTGACTATTTCGAGAGCATTGGTTTAATAGATCAGGATAAGTTCTTAAATGGTGAGACCATGCTTGAAATACTGATTCCTGCACATGATTTGGTATCACACGGAGGATTTACCGCCAAGGAAGAATTGTTAGCCAAAAACATTGAATCCCTTTTGTTGGAAATTGAATCGCTTAAACCTTTGGTTCCTGAAAAAATTGAAACGATAAACTCCATTATATCAGGCATTACTGCAGGTTTAGCTGCTTTTAAACCAAAGAAAAAATAATTGATTGCCATGAAAAAACTAATCTGCATTTTTTACTTCGTTCTGTTTGCCACAGCATTGATGGCTCAAAACCAAACAATTACATTGAATCAGCCCGACACCAACAGGGGTTTGCCTGTCATGAAAGCCTTTGCCGAAAGATCCTCCCAGAGCCAGTTCGATACCCTGAGCCTCAAACTTCAGGATCTGTCTGACCTGCTATGGGCTGCCGATGGCATTAACCGGGCAGATCTGGGAAAGCGTACCGCTCCCTCCGCCATGAATTCACAGGATGTAGATGTCTATGTGGTCATGAAAGCCGGAGCCTATCTCTACGATGCCAAAAAACACCAACTTGGTTTGGTTACAGCGGGTGACTACCGGATGCAGGTTGCCGGAAAACAGCAAAATTTTGCCGGGGCACCGGTATTTTGCGTTCTGGTCTCCGATATATCCAGGTTTAAATCCGGAGCCGACTCACTCAAATTGCAATGGGCAGCCCTGGATGCAGGCATCGTCTCCCAAAACATCGGACTTTTCTGCGCCGGAACAGGCTTGGCCACTCACCCGCGTGTCACTATGGACATTCCGAAGCTGAAGGAAATACTTAAACTGAACAGTTCGCAGTATTTGATGATCAACAACCTGGTCGCTTACAAAAAGAACTAAGTAATGCACAAATAATAATGTCGTATTTTTTCTTTGCGAGCTTTGCGCGACACAATTGGCAGAATCCTCAAAAAATGAAAATCAGCCTTTACGACATTTAAATGTTCTTTTAACTTAGAAAAGAGACAGACCTGGAGATCTTAACTCGATCACCTCCCAATTCCAGCGTGCGGTCTCAATTAATAAAGCTGATTAGAAGTGCGATATTCAGCGCGGTAACCACTGCACCTACCAGATAAAGCGAAATGGCATTGAACGTGCTGTTTTTGTATTTCCCCATGACCTTCTCCGAGGAGGTCAGGTATACCTGCAGAAAGATCGTGATCGGAAGTTGGATACTCAGAATCATCTGAGAATAAATCAATCCTTTAAACGGATTGGAGATCAATAATATCAATAAAAAAGCGACCACAAACGAAATACCAATCCCAAGTCTGGAGTGGTTGTCCTTGATGTCATAGGGTTCTTGAAAAATTCCTGAAAAAATGGAACCAGCTGCCATACCGGAAGTAATGGTCGAGGCCAGACCGGCGAACAGCAAGGCCACCGCAAACACAATTCCGGAATGTGCACCCAACAATGGAGCAAGTAATCCCTGCGCCTGCTGCAATTCCGTGACTGATACCCCGGTACTGAAAAAAGCGGCTGCTGCCAAAAGGATCATTGCACTGTTTATGGCCCAACCAACAAGCATCGAGATCAGCGTATCTAAAAATTCAAAATTAAGTTGCTTTTTGATGGTTCGTTCGTCTTCCAGGTTCCACTGCCTGCTCTGAATGATCTCACTGTGCAGGAAGAGATTATGAGGCATCACCACTGCACCAAGCACACTCATGATGATTACCATTGATCCTTTGGGAAATGAGGGAGTTACCCAGGAATGAATGGCACTGTTCCAGTCGATATGAACCAACGAAAGTTCATAGAGGAAAGAAAGGCCTATCACAGAGACGAACGCAATGATCCATTTTTCAATCATCCGGTATCCATTGGTAAAAAGCATCACCAGCACAAAAATTACTACCAGCAATGAACCTGCCCTTACCGGAATATTAAATAGCATGTTGAGTGCAATTGCCCCGCCCAGGATCTCTGCAAGTGAAGTGGAAATGGAGGCAAATACAGCGGTGGTCAAAATAGGTCTGGAATAAACTGGCTTGATGAACTTGGTGGCAGCCTCTGAAAGACACAATCCGGTAGCGATGCCCAGGTGGGCAACATTGTGCTGGAGCATGATCAGCATGATGGTTGAAAAGGTAACCATCCATAACAAAAGGTATCCAAAATTTGCACCCGCTGCAAGATTGGATGCCCAATTGCCTGGATCAATGAACCCTACCGTGACCAGTAACCCCGGACCAAGATATTTGAGTATTTCGAGCCCTCCATATTTTGGTCTGTAGTCTTTCCGGTCGATGTTGTCCAAAAAACCTGTTCCATTTTTCCCCATCAAGCAAATATACCAAATAAGAACTGAAAAGCTGAGGTAGGCAAAGTACTAAATGAAATGCCCAGGCGTATTGCCTTCATAAGAAATCAAATTCGGCGAATCCAGAAACAGGAGATTATTACTGAAATTAGTCTTAAAACGAATGGAAAATCAGATGAATATCAACTTCAAAATATAAGTTAATCGTTACATTTGTATGGCTGACTAATTATTCATTACCTCTTGTAGCAGTAAATCCGGTAATGGAAAAATTTAGGCGAAGACTGAAAAGAAAATAAAGAAAAGAAGATAATTTAAGGATTAATTACACCTAAGTTTATTCATCATGCAATCTAAATTCATCCTTACACTGTTGTTCTCAACCTTATTCCTGACCGGATTCAAGGTGGATAATACCCATCCTAAAACACAGGTCATAATGAATAATCAGGAACATAAAATAGTTATTTATCAGGTATTTACACGACTATTTGGCAATACCAATACCACCAATAAACCATGGGGTACCATGGAGGAAAACGGAGTTGGCAAATTCGCTGATTTCACGACCAGAGCCCTCATGGAAATCAAAGATTTGGGAGTCACTCATTTATGGTTTACCGGAGTACTTCACCATGATGTGATCAGGGATTACACCGCATTCGGAATCTCCAACGATGATCCGGATGTGGTAAAAGGACGTGCCGGATCGCCTTATGCCGTGAAAGATTATTACAGCGTGGATCCCGATCTGGCAGTTGATCCTGCCCGGCGTATGGAGGAGTTCAGGTCGCTCGTCATCAGAACACACGAGCAAGGTTTGAAAGTCATCATCGACATCGTCCCCAATCATGTGGCGAGAAATTACCAATCGAAAGGAAAGCCCACCGGGGTAAAGGATTTCGGCGAGACCGACAATAAATCGGTAGGCTATGACAGGAATAACAACTTCTATTACCTTCCGGGAATATCCTTTCAAGCGCCACTGTTACCGGAAAATCAAAAACCCCTGGGTGGAGAGAAACACCCAATGGCAGACGGGAAATTCGACGAATTTCCGGCAAAATGGACGGGAAACGGCTCCAGGCTCGCACAGCCAAGGGCCGACGACTGGTACGAGACAGTCAAGATGAATTACGGGATCAGGGAAGATGGCACCAAAGATTTCCAACTTCTTCCGGCAGGATATGATACCAGATCCATCCTTGACCATTACGCATTCTGGCAAGGAAAAATGGTTCCCAATACCTGGATAAAATTTCGCGACATCTGTCTGTTCTGGCTGAAATTCGGTGTCGACGGATTTCGTTTCGATATGGCAGAAATGGTTCCGGTTGAGTTCTGGAGCTACCTGAACAGCACCATCAAAAAGGAGTTTCCCAAAACCACCTTGGTGGCCGAAGTATACAACCCGGGTTTGTACAGGGAATACATCCATACCGGCAAAATGGATTTTTTGTACGACAAGGTAGCGTTTTACGATACCCTGAAAAAGGTAATGCAGGGAAAAGCTCCGGCTGACAGATTGGTAAATGTTCAGGAAATTACCGCAGATATAGAACACAACATGCTCCATTTTCTTGAAAACCACGACGAACAACGCGTGGCAAGTCCTGAATTTGCCGGCAAGGCAATAATTGGGAAACCCGCCATGGTGGTTTCCACAACAATCAGCACCTCACCTACCCTGATCTACTTTGGTCAGGAAGTTGGTGAACCCGGAGCTCAAAATGCCGGATTTGGAAAACCGTCCAGAACATCGATCTATGATTACATCGGAGTTCCAAATCACCAACGCTGGATGAACGGTGGTGCATTTGACGGCGGAAAGTTGACAAATGAAGAGAAATCTTTGCGCGACTTCTACAAACGACTGCTCAACTTTACGGTTTCATCTCCAGCACTTATGGGAAAACAAAAGGAAATCCAAACATTTAACAGAAAAAAATCAGTGCTTTACCCCGAAAATATATTCTCTTTTGTCCGTTGGGGAATAAGCCAGAAGTTGATCGTGATCGCCAGTTTTGAAAAGGAGAAGACCTATAATTTTGATTTGCTTATTCCTGAAGAAATGGTTAAAACATGGAATCTGAAAGATGGAAGTTATACCTTGACAGATCATTTGAATCCGGCTATCAAACAACAATTGCAGGTGAAAAACGGACTGGGAACCATCAAAATATCAATAAAACCGCTGGATTCTTCTCTCTTTGAAATCAATAACAATGTGAAAATGTGAAAATCAGAAAAGCGATTGATCGCATCTTGTATTTCAACCTTGGCACATTTAACCATTAGCAAAGCATTCCAACATGAGATTTTATACTCTTTTTCTTCTTTTTCTTGCATTTGAATCAACTGCACAAACCGTACCTGTCAGATTGCAATGTGAACATTTGATCAATCCACTCGGTATCGATGTCCCCAATCCAAGATTATCGTGGCAATTAAGCGATCCGGCGATGGGTGCCGGTCAATCTGCCTGCCAGATTATTGTGGGCATTGATTCTACCTTGGTAGCCAACGGGAAAGGTAATTACTGGGATACCGGCAGGATCGGGTCTGACCAGGTGCTGAAAACCTACTCAGGAAAGAATCTTGAGCCCAGTACCAAATATTTCTGGCAAGTCAGAATTTGGGATCAGTCGGGAAAACAGGAAGAACCAAGTAAGGTTGCTTCCTTTGAAACCGGTATGATGGAGGTGAAAAACTGGCATGGTGCCTGGATAACCGATTCAAGGGATATCGCACTAAAACCGGCTCCGCTCTTCCGCCAGGAAATCGAAGTAAGGAAGAAGGTGATCTCTGCCAGGGCCTATGTGGCAACAGGCGGACTTTTCGAACTCTATTTGAATGGGAAAATGATCGGAGATCACCGGCTCGATCCGATGTATACCCGTTTCGACAGGCGAACACTCTATGTGACACACGATGTCACTTCCTGTCTCAAGGAAGGAAAAAACGTAATTGGAATCATGCTTGGAAACGGCTGGTACAACCACCAGTCCACGGCGGTCTGGTATTTCGACAAGGCTCCCTGGCGCGCCAGGCCCAAATTCTGCATGGATTTACGGATCACCTACGATGACGGAACAGTCCAGACAATCTCTTCCGGAACGAGTTGGAAAACCTCCCTGGGTCCGGTTGTTTTCAACAGCATCTATACCGGAGAACACCAGGATGCCAATCTGGAGCAGTCGGGCTGGTGCATGCCGGGATTTGACGATTCAAAATGGGTCAATGCGAAGCTGACCGCAGCACCATCACAAAATATTGTTTCTCAGCAGCTTCAACCGATTCGTGCAGTAGAAGAAATTCCTGCGAAGAGTTACAGAAAATTCAATGATTCACTTTATGTTTTCAATTTAGGAAGGAACATTGCGGGAGTGAGCAAAATTATCCTGACAGGACTTCCGGGTACGGTTGTAAGTGTCAAACACGGAGAACGCATCTATGAAAATGGGCGCGTTGACCAGTCCAATATATCTGTTCATTACCGTCCAACAGACAACACAGATCCATTTGGTACAGATATCTATACCTTGAAAGGCGGTGCTGTGGAAACATTTTCGCCGCACTTCAATTACAAAGGGTTCCAATTCATAGAAGTCGCTGCCAGCAAACCGGTTCAAATATCCCAAAACGGAGTTTCAGGGTACTTTATGCACAGCGATGTCCCGCCGGTAGGAAAAGTTACCAGTTCCAATCCTACTTTGAATAAAATCTGGTTTGCTGCCAACAATTCCTACCTCTCCAATCTTTATGGTTACCCCACCGACTGCCCACAACGGGAAAAAAACGGCTGGACCGGTGACGGACAGATTTCTGTTGAAACGGGTTTATACAATTTCGACGGCATCACCATTTATGAAAAATGGCTGGCCGACCACCGCGATGAGCAACAGCCCAACGGAGTACTTCCCAATATCATTCCCACCTCCGGGTGGGGATACGACTGGGCCAACGGTCCCGACTGGACCAGTTCTCTTGCAATCATACCTTGGAATATTTACATGTTTTATGGCGACAACAGGTTGCTGCAAGAAACCTACGGCAACATCAAAAGGTATGTGGACTACATCCACAGGATCAGTCCCGACAACCTGACAGACTGGGGACTTGGCGACTGGATTCCGGTAAAATCAAAGGCCAACAAGGAACTTACCTCTTCCTGCTATTATTACACGGATGTTACCATCCTTGCCGCGAGTGCAAAGATGTTCGGAAATAAAGAAGATTTCGAAAACTATTCTGCACTTGCAGAGAAAATCAAAAATGCCATCAACAAGAAATTCCTGAATGCATCAACCGGCATATATGCCTCAGGATTTCAGACAGAACTGGCTGCACCCCTTTTCTGGGGCGTGGTCCCCGAGGAGTTGAAAGCCGTTGTGGCCGCCAACCTGGCCAAACGCGTGGAGGCAGACAATTTCCACTTGGATGTCGGTCTTCTGGGTACCAAATCCCTTCTCAATGCGCTCAGCGAAAATGGTTATGCCGAAACAGCCTACAAAGTGGCTGCCCAGGAAACATTTCCCTCCTGGGGATGGTGGATGGTCAATGGTGCCACTACTATGTATGAAAACTGGCCCATCGATGCCAAATCTGATATTTCGCTGAATCACATTATGTTCGGCGAAATCAGTGCATGGTATTACAAGGCCTTGGGGGGAATACGACCGGATCAATCTCAACCCGGCTTTAAAAATATACTGCTCGAACCGCATTTCGTGAAGGGCTTAAACAGTTTTGAAGCATCTCATACCGGACCCTATGGTGAAATCATTTCCGGGTGGAAAAAAACAGGAGAAAAGACGGAATACCATGTCACGATTCCTGCCAATTGCACGGCCACACTCATCCTGATGGCAAAGAAAATCAAAGAAGGGAACCTTCCACTTGAGAATAATCCATTCGTAAAAGTGTTAAAATCTGACAATGAAACCATTAAACTCTCACTTTCTTCCGGAAGCTATCATTTTACGTTTTAAATGAAAAATAGGAAATGAAAAATATCAATACAAATAACGGCTGAATCATATTATTTATCAACCATTAGTTGTTCATTACTGAGGGGGTAATTTTAAAAAATTGCTCCCTTATTTCTTTATATTTGTGCAAACTCAATATGAATGGTCCAGGGATATTCTGAAGATTCGATACGCACACTCGACTGGAAAGAGCACATCCGGAAACGGCCCGGTATGTACATCGGCAAACTCGGAGACGGCTCTGCTGCTGATGATGGTATCTATGTTTTGCTCAAGGAGGTGATCGATAATTCAGTCGATGAGTTCATGATGGGAAACGGGAAGAAGATCGACATCCATGTGACCGATCAAAGGATTTCTGTTCGCGATTATGGCCGGGGCATCCCCCTCGGTAAACTGATGGATGTCGCTGCCCGCATGAATACCGGGGCAAAATACGATTCCAAGGCATTTAAAAAATCCGTAGGATTGAACGGCGTCGGGATCAAGGCCGTCAATGCGCTTTCAACCGCGTTTTGCATCAAGTCTGTCCGGGACAATGTGGTCAAAGTAATTGATTTCTCGCAGGGAGAAGTTGTTACAGATCATGAAGAAATTGAAACCGATGAACCGAATGGGACATCAGTCGTTTTTACTCCCGACGGGGATATCTTCAAGACTTACCACTATATCGACGAGTATGTGGTGGCGATGCTTAAGAATTACACGTACCTGAATGCCGGACTGGTAATCAACTACAACGGTGAAAAATATGTATCAAAAAATGGCTTGTACGATTTGTTGAATGAAAACATCGGACAGGAACCGCTTTACCCGATCATTCACCTCAAGGGCGAGGACATTGAAAGTGCCATTACCCATGGAAATCAGTACGGGGAAGATTATTATTCGTTTGTCAACGGACAGCACACCGTTCAGGGAGGTACCCACCTGGCAGCATTCCGCGAAGCATTGATCAAAACCATCCGCGATTTTTACAAAAAAGAGTTCGACGCCTCAGATATACGCGCCTCCATCGTTGCTGCCATCAGCATCAAAGTGGAAGAACCTGTTTTCGAATCCCAGACAAAAACCAAGCTTGGGTCAAGGGATATCGGTCCCGACGGCATGTCGGTACGTAACTTTGTGATGAACTTCATCCAGAAGGAACTGGGCAATTATCTGCACAAAAATCCGCAAACTGCCGATGTACTGTTACGCCGTATCCAGGAATCCGAAAGGGAACGGAAGGCCATTTCGGGTATCCAGAAACTGGCCAAGCAACGTGCCAAGAAGGTCAGTCTTCACAACAAGAAACTGAGAGACTGCCGGGTTCATTACAACACTTCCCACGAAAACAAGGAAAACAGCTCAATTTTTATTACCGAAGGAGATTCGGCAAGCGGATCCATCACCAAATCCAGGGATGTCAATACGCAGGCAGTATTCAGTCTTCGCGGTAAACCACTTAATTCATACGGACTTACCAAGAAAATAGTGTATGAAAACGAGGAATTCAACCTCCTGCAGGCTGCACTGAACATCGAAGAGGGCATCGACGAACTGCGCTACAACAAAGTCATCATTGCCACCGATGCCGATGTAGATGGTATGCACATTCGCCTCCTGCTCATCACATTTTTCCTTCAGTTTTTTCCTGAGCTGATTCGCAGAGGTCACTTGTACATTCTGCAGACGCCGCTCTTCAGGGTACGGAATAAAAAACGAACCGAGTACTGTTATTCGGAAAACGAACGCGATGCGGCAGTTAAAATGCTTGCCTCCGGCGTAGAGATAACCCGGTTCAAAGGGCTAGGAGAAATTTCGCCCGACGAATTCAAGAATTTCATCGGCGAACAAATCCGGCTTGATCCTGTCATTTTAAATAAAAATGAGTCGATCGTTGAGATGCTCGAATTTTACATGGGGAAAAATACCCCCGACAGGCAAGACTTCATCATTGATCATCTGCATGTAGAGAAGGATGAGATATAGTTGAGAGTTATGAGTTATGAGGGAGCGAAAAATTGTTGGATGGCATGGTCCAAAGTTGATTGAGGAGCGTTTGATTTCAAGCAGTCACTTCAAAATTTAGGCTTCATGTTTGATTTAAATATTTGAAAATTAGATTAATGACGAACGAAGGAGAACTTTTACCTGAAGATCTTTTATCTGACAAGGAAGATCCGGCGGAAAAGAAAGAGCTGCACCACATCATCTATTTGTCGACGATGTACCAGAACTGGTTTCTCGATTATGCATCCTATGTCATACTCGAGCGGGCGGTTCCTTATGTCAACGATGGACTGAAACCGGTTCAGCGCAGGATTCTCCATGCCATGCGGCAAATGGATGATGGCCGCTACAACAAAGTGGCAAACATTATCGGGCAAACCATGATGTACCACCCTCACGGGGATGCTTCCATTGGTGATGCGCTGGTGCAGCTGGGGCAAAAAGACCTGCTGGTCGATTGTCAGGGTAACTGGGGAAATATTCACACGGGCGATGGCGCAGCTGCCCCGCGTTACATCGAAGCACGCCTATCGAAATTCGCTCTGGAGGTGCTTTTCAATCCGAAGACAACCAAATGGCAGCAATCATACGACGGACGCAACAGGGAACCTGTTACCCTGCCCGCCAAATTTCCACTTTTGCTTGCCCAGGGAGTAGAGGGCATTGCAGTAGGACTTGCCTCCAAAATATTGCCGCATAATTTTATTGAGCTGATTGATGCTTCCATAGCCCACCTTAACAATGAATCCTTCGAATTATTTCCCGACTTTCCTACCGGTGGATTTCTGGATGTCTCAAAATACAACGACGGATTACGGGGCGGAGCCATCAAGATTCGTGCAAAAATTGAAAAACTCGATAATAAAACTCTGGTTATCACAGAGATTCCATTTGGAAAGACGACTTCCTCACTGATCGAAACAATTGTCAAAGCCTTCGAAAAAGGCAAAATCAAAATCCGGAAAATCGACGACAACACGGCGGCCAATGTCGAAATTCTAGTCCACCTGCTTCCGGGTACGAGTTCTGACAAAACCATTGACGCACTTTACGCTTTTACGGATTGTGAAGTATCGGTATCACCCAACTCCTGCATCATTGAAAATGACAAACCGCATTTCATGCCGGTTAGCGAGATACTGAGGAGATCTGTCAGCAATACGGTGGAGTTGCTCAAACTCGAACTTGAAATCCACAAAGCGGAACTCGAAGAACAGTGGCATTTTTCATCACTTGAAAAGATTTTTATCGAGGAACGGATTTACAAGGACAAAGGCTTTGAGGATTCTGCCAATATGGAAGAGGCCATATCACACATCGATAAAAGGCTTGATCCCTGGAAACCCCGGTTCAAAAGGGAAATTACCAGGGAGGATATATTGAAACTGATGGAGATCAGAATGGGTCGCATCCTGAAGTTCAATACGATCAAGGCAGACGAACTAATCAGTTCCATCGAGAATGAAATCACCGAAACTCAAAGAAACATTGAGAATATCATCCCCTACTCCATTGCGTGGTACGAAAGGCTGAAAAGCAAATTTGGCAAAGGTCGTGAACGCAAAAGTGAAATCAGGAGTTTTGAGAATATCGAAGCCACCAAAGTGGTATTGGCCAACGAAAAATTATTCATCGACCGCGAAGAAGGATTCGTCGGTACCGGATTGAAAAAGGCAGAATATATCTGCGATTGCTCTGATATCGATGACATCATCGTCTTCAAAAAAGACGGAACCTACATGGTATCTAAAGTTTCGGACAAGGCTTTTGTCGGCAAGAATGTGTTGCATGTGGCCGTATTTGAGAAGAACAACGATCGCACCATTTACAACCTGGTATACCGCGACGGCAAAGGGGGAAACAATTACATGAAGCGATTTGCCGTTACCGGAGTTACCCGCGACAAAGAGTACAACATGACCATCGGTACTGATGGATCCAGAATCCTGTATTTTAGCGCCAATCCTAACGGGGAAGCCGAAGTACTGAGGATTACCTTTAAACCTAGGCCAAAGCTTAAAAAGCTGATCGACGAAATTGATATGGCAGAACTCGCCATCAAGGGTCGCGCTTCGATGGGAAATCTGGTTTCAAAGAACGAGATTCATAAAATTACGCTGAAGGAAAAGGGAATGTCGACGCTCGGTGGACGAAAAATATGGTTCGATGAGGATGTCCTGCGACTCAATGCCGATTCCCGCGGATTGTATCTGGGTGAGTACACGGGTGATGACAAGATTCTTGTCGTCGACAAGGAAGGATTCTTCCATCTCTATACCTATGATCTGGAAAACCATTTTGAGAAAAATATGCTCTCCATCTCAAAATTCAATCCCGAAAAAATTGCAACTGTTCTTTACTTTGATGCTGAGCAGAATTTCTATTACTTGAAGAGATTCGTCATAGAACCCAATGCGGGCAAGCAGTGCCGGTTTATCGGAGATTTCCCTGACAATAAATTGACCAGCATCACATGGGAAAAATTTCCGCAATTTGAAATTGAATTCGGTGGAGCACATGAAGGTCGCGAAAAAGAAATCATTGATGTCTCTGAATTCATTGCAGTAAAATCATACAAGGCAAAAGGAAAGAGAATCTCCACATTCGAGATCAGACAAATAACAGAAATCGATCCGATCATCAGGGAAGAGGAAGAAGAGGAACAAAAAATTGAACAAGAACCTTCCGAACAGGAATCCACAGAAAAGGAGGAGATCGAACTCATCGACGACATCCCTTTTGAAATAATCAGACCCGGGAAAGACGGTGAACCGGATCAGATGGAAATAATTTTTGAGTAATGAGAATATTTCTGACCGGTTACATGGGTTGCGGCAAATCGACCATCGGACGAAAAGTGGCGGCTCTCATGGGCATCAATTTCATCGATCTGGATAAATTCATTGAAGAACGCAACTTTAAATCTGTTCCGGATATTTTCGCACAGGAGGGGGAAGCAGCTTTTCGCGAAAAAGAAAGACAAGCCCTGCTTGAAGTGGCCGAATTCGAAGACATCGTCGTAGGTACCGGTGGCGGTGCACCCTGCTTTTTCGACAACATGCAGCGTATGAACGACTCAGGCATTACCATCTACCTTGCCCCCGACAATGACACACTGGCTTTCAGATTAATGAAATCGAAAACCGAACGACCGTTGATTGCCGGTAAAAACAAAGACGAGTTGCTTGATTTTATCAAAACGGCGCTGGAGAAGAGAGCCCCTTTTTATGAACAATCAAAAATTGTGATCCGCGGAAAAAGCGATGTGCAGCCGGAAGAGGTTTTCAATCTAATCAACGATTACACTGCTGCGAACAATCGGCTTTGACTTCAACAGAGACTCTTTGATTTATCAGGCAACAAGCATGATCCTCATTTCCATTTTCACACATCAAAACTGAAATCATGAATTCTGCTTATACCTTACCGGATCTGTTTTAATTGAATACCCAAAACTATGGAGCAAATACTTGTAGATATGGATGGTGTTTTGGCTGATGTTTACTCCCAGTTTCTTCAACTTGAAGAGAGGGAGACAGGCATCAAACAAAATGTGGCAGCGCTTTCCGGCAAAACAGAACCTGAAGCATTCAGGTATTATGAGCAACATGTTCGTTCCAAAGATTTCTTCAGAAAAGCACCTGTCATTTCCGGCAGCATAGAAGGACTAAAGTATCTGAACAACAAATACAAGGTGATTATCGTTTCCGCTGCCATGGAATTCCCTCATAGTCTGATTGAAAAACACGGATGGCTGGGTGAGTTTTTTCCATTTATCAGCTGGAAACAAATTGTCTTTTGCGGCGACAAATCTTCATTGATGGGAGATATTATGATTGATGATCATCCAAAAAATCTGGACTTTTTCCATGGAAGGAAACTATTGTTCACCCAGCCTCATAACATTCATTTAGCCAGGGAGGGATACGAGAGAGTCGACAGTTGGCAGCAATTGACCGGAATTTTATAAGCTTAAAAGGAAATTTTACTGAATTGGGGATCAGTCAAACCGGATTGCCCTGTCCGGCGAAATCCTGGATACATACCACGATGGGATAATCAGCATCAGAAGCGTAATCACGAGTGTTCCCGCATTCAGAAGTAGCAGGTGTGACATCTGAAGGTTAACAGGTACATATTCCAGATAATAAGAGGCGGCATCCAGTTTGAAAATATGAAAATACGACTGGAGTAGACAAAATCCGATCCCTGCAATATTTCCCCACAACATTCCACGTCCAATTAAAAAGAAGGAAAGATAGAGGAAAATTTTACGGATGCTGTAGTTACTGCTTCCGACGGCTTTCAGGGTACCAATCATGGAGGTCCGTTCGAGAATTAATATCAGCAAACCCGAAACCATATTGAATCCTGCGACCAGAATAATCAGGGTCAGGATGATCCAAACATTCATGTCGAGTAAATTCAACCAGTCGAATATCTGGGGATATTTGGAAGTGATGCTGACTGGTCGCAGAAGGGTGGAATCCTGTTCCGAATAATGGAGTGTCAATTCTTTCACTTTTTTGGTCATCTCGTCCAGTTGGTCGAAATGATCGATGGAAACCTCGAATCCGCTCACCTCTTCAGGCTTCCAACTGTTCAGTTTACGAACCTGCCTGATATCTGCCAGTACAAAAAGCCGGTCAAATTCTTCCAGACTCGACTGATAAATACCACTCACAAAGAATTTTCGTACCCGTTGATTGGTTTCCTCGTTGTTCAGGAAATAGCAATACATCGGATCACCGGTTTTGAGTTTCATCAACGACGCCACTTGTCTGGATATCAAAACATGATTTGTTTCCGCAGTGTCTTGCGTTTGAAAAATGCTGCCTGACACCAGGTTGTCCCTGAAAAACTGCCAGTCAAAATCCGGACCAACGCCCTTTAATACCATGCCCATCATCTCCTCATCCGTTTTGATGATACCCGGTTTTGTCGCAAATACTCCTACATGTTTCACTCCTTCGAGGGTATTTAACTTTTCAAGCCATGGTTGGTTCTGATTGACGGGTATCGTTTCAAATGAGGAATTTGAATCAAAATTGACGATCTGAATATGCGACCCGAACCCGATCACTTTATCGCGGATCTCTTTTTTGAAACCGGTCACAATCGCAACCGATAAGATCATGATCATCACCCCGAAAGCAATTCCGAAAAGGGCAAAAGAGATGATCGACCTTGAAAATTTCTTTTTGTTTTCATGGTCACCAAAAATTCTTCTGGCGATGAATAATTCGAGGTTGATTTTTGACACAAGCCTTTGTTTGGTGTAAAAGTAACCAAAATATCTGTGCCGGATTGCTTCTTTTTAATACCTTTGATCACAAAGCCAATTAATTGGTTTCACTTTTCATTTCTCACTTTTCACTTTTCAAAATGCAGGTAAGGGCAAAAAAAGGACTGGGACAACATTTCCTTCGTGATCATCAAATTGCTTCGGATATTGTAGACGCGCTGGTTATGGGTGACCGCAACAAGGTACTGGAAGTAGGACCCGGAATGGGCGTTCTTACCCGTTTTCTTTTGCAGAAACCCGGTATCGAAACCACCGTGGTTGAAATCGACCGTGAGTCGGTAGGTTACCTCCACACCCACCTTCCTGAACTCCAGGGCCGGATCCTTGAAGGCGACTTCCTCCAGATGGATCTCAAGGCACTTTATTCCGAGACCCCGTTTTCACTGATCGGCAACTTCCCGTACAACATCTCCTCCCAAATACTCTTCAAGGTTCTTGACAATCGCAATCTGATTCCCGAAGTTGTTGGGATGCTGCAGAAAGAGGTTGCAGAACGAATTTGCCATGGTCCGGGAAGCAAGACTTATGGAATTCTGAGTGTCCTGCTTCAGGCCTGGTACAAGGTGGAATATCTATTTACGGTGGATGAAGATGTTTTTGATCCACCGCCAAAAGTTAAATCAGCGGTAGTTCGACTCACAGCCAACGGAAGGACTGATTTGGGTTGCAACGAAAAACTCTTCAAGGCCATTGTCAAGCAATCCTTCAACCAGCGCAGGAAAATGCTCCGCAACAGCATCAAAAGCTTTACGCCAAGATATGACGAACTGGATATCAAAGTATTAACCAACAGGCCAGAGCAACTTTCCGTGGAGGAGTTCATCCAACTCACCAATGATATTGAGAAGTTGTTATGAGTTATGAGTTGAGAGTTGAGAGTTAAACCTTTCATTTGGTTCGTCACTTTTGCCTTTTCCTTTTGCCTTTATCACAGACTATTCATCGCCTCTACCGGATCGAGCCTGGAGGCTGATCTTGCAGGCACCAATCCCGCGATGAGACCAATCGTAATGCTGATAATCAAACCCGTAGCAATATTTCCGGCGGTCAGTATAAATTCAAAATCGAAGCTGACTTTGGCTATATAGGTGCCGATATAGATGATGAAAAGGCCAATTAATCCGCCAATCAGGGATAATATGGTAGCTTCAAACAGAAATTCAAGCAGAATAAAGCGATTTTTTGCGCCCATTGCTTTCTGTATACCGATAATCTTGGTTCGCTCCTTCACGGATACGAACATGATGTTGGCGATTCCGAAACCGCCCACCAGAATCGAAAATCCTCCGATGATCCAGCCGGCTAAATTCAATACCTTGAATATGCCATCCAACTGACCCGATATCAGGCTCACCTCATTCAGGGCAAAATCATTTTCTTCTGAAGGTTTGATGCGACGGATGGATCTCATGATTCCTTCCAGTTCCTCCAACATCCTGGCAGCAGGAATTTCCGGTTTACCCTTGACGATGATGCTCTGTCCGGCATCCATCTTTGGATCCACCATCCTGTAGGCAAACTTAACAGGAATAAGTACCCTGTTGTCCATACTGGTGCCAAACATGTCTTCACCCATTTTTTCAAATACACCGACGATGATGACGTTGAAGCCTTGGATTTTGATACTTTTCCCAACAGGAGTGCTACCCGGAAAGAGTTGGCCTGCCAATTCAGAACCCATCATACCCAGGTTGCTGAAACCATCCAGTTCCTCATCCGACAAGGGCCTGCCAAAGGCTATTTTTAATCCCCATGTATCTATCAGTCCGGATGATCCTCCGAGAACGGTAACACTTTCAGCTTTGTTGGTTCCAAACTGCACGGTTCGGCTGAAACCATGGTAAAAAACAACATTCTGGGCAAGGTTGGATCTCCTTTTTATTTCTTCCGTTTCTACTATTTTGGGCACTGGCCGGTTGAGATATTTCCACCAGGGGTAATCCGTTTCGCCAGGAGGCGGTGCCCATGGCCACTTCTGCACATACACCACATTACTGCCCAGTTTTTCCATACTGTTTCGAATCGTGCGCTCGAGTGAATCAATGATGGTAAAAACGGATATAATACAGAAGATACCAATGGTTATACCCAAAAGTGAGAGAAAAGTCCGAAGCGGATTTACTACCAGTGAGTTGTAGGCAAAACGAAAACTTTCCAGAAACAGCCTTATAAATAACATAGGATGGGTTGATTTCACCCGAAAGTTAAAACAATTTTTATTACTTTTGTGGAAAATTTTTAAGGAATTAAGAATGAGTAATTTAAAAAATATAAAGTCTGCTTTGATATCCGTCTATTACAAGGACGGATTGGAGGAGATTGTGTCAAAACTGCATCAATCCGGGGTTCAATTGTTCTCGACCGGAGGGACCAAACAATTTATTGAAGAACTTAAAATTCCCGTGACTGCTGTTGAGGAACTCACCGGTTATCCTTCTATTCTTGGAGGAAGGGTAAAGACGCTTCATCCTAAAATTTTCGGAGGAATTTTGGCGCGCAGAGAAAATGAAAGCGACAAATATCAACTTCTGGAATACGCAATCCCTGAAATCGATCTGGTTATCGTTGATCTTTATCCATTCGAAGCCACTGTCAAATCAGGTGCATCAGATGCCGAGATCATTGAAAAGATTGATATTGGTGGAATCTCATTGATCAGAGCAGCTGCCAAGAACCACCAGGATGTCCTGATAGTTTCTCATGTTGGCCAATACAGCAGACTGCTGGAACTTCTTAAAAATCAAGGATGCGCCTCTTCGCTTGCCGACAGAAGGCAGTTTGCTGCTGAAGCTTTTGCAACCTCATCGCATTACGACACTTCCATTTACGGTTATTTTTCCGGTGATTCCCAGGATGTTTTCCGTCAGAGTTTCAATCAGTCGAAATCGCTTCGCTACGGTGAAAATCCGCATCAAAAAGGAGTATTCTTCGGAAATTTCGAAGAACTCTTCGACCAGCTTCAGGGAAAAGAAATTTCCTACAATAACCTGCTGGATATAGATGCTGCAGTCAACCTGATAGACGAATTCAATGAAACGACATTCGCCATCCTGAAACACAATAACGCTTGTGGATGTGCTTCCCGCGAAAATGTCACCGAAGCCTTTCTGGCAGCGCTGGCCGGTGATCCGGTTTCCGCCTTTGGCGGTATTTTTGTCACCAACCACGAAGTGGACAGTGCCACAGCAGAAGAAGCAGCGAAAATTTTCTTTGAAGTGATCATTGCTCCCTCCTACTCTAAAGAAGCCCTTGATGTATTTAAAGCCAAGAAAAATCTGATCGTGCTGATCAGGAAAACTGAAGGCCTTCAGGATTACCAGTACCGAACAGTTTTGAATGGTGTCATGCTCCAGAACAGGGATACAAAAAAGGAAACCAGTGATGATCTTCAAACAGTTACGGTAACCTCTCCAGCTAAAAGTGAAATTGAGGATCTTTTATTTGCCAATCGTTTGGTTAAACAGTCAAAATCGAATACCATTGTACTGGCAAAAGGAAAACAATTACTGGCGAGTGGTGTAGGACAGACTTCCAGGGTGGATGCTTTGAAACAGGCCATTGAAAAAGCCAGATCATTTAATTTCGAACTCAAGGGTGCGGTTATGGCTTCAGATGCCTTTTTCCCATTCCCTGACTGTGTGGAAATTGCATGCAATGAAGGAGTGACATCTGTCATTCAGCCCGGCGGTTCCATCAGAGACAAAGAATCCATCGATTTCTGCAATAACCATCAAATGTCTATGGTTATCACAGGTTTCAGGCATTTTAAACATTAATACAAATAAAAAAAACATATGAGTTTCTTTTCGTTTCTAACACAGGAAATTGCAATCGACCTCGGTACGGCCAACACCATTATCATCTACAATGGAAAAGTAGTGGTGGATGAACCTTCTGTCGTAACCATCGATACCAAGACGGAAAAATTGGTAGCTATCGGTGAGAAAGCACGTCAGATGCAAGGTAAGACCCACTCCAACCTAAAAACAATCCGTCCTTTGCGGGATGGTGTAATTGCTGACTTTAACGCTGCAGAACAGATGATCCGCGGGATGATCAAGATGATCAATCCCAAGAAAAGATTTTTTGCCCCGGCTTTGAAAATGGTTATCTGTATTCCATCCGGATCAACAGAAGTAGAAATTCGTGCGGTGCGTGACTCGGCAGAACATGCCGGAGGACGCGATGTTTATATGATTTATGAACCCATGGCAGCTGCCATCGGCATCGGCCTGGATGTGGAAGCACCTGAAGGAAATATGGTTGTTGACATCGGTGGCGGTACCACAGAAATTGCCGTTATTTCACTGGGTGGGATCGTTACCAATAAATCGATCAGGATCGCCGGTGATGATTTGACTGCTGACATCATGGAACATATGCGCCATCAGCACAATGTCAAAATTGGAGAAAGAACTGCTGAGGAGATTAAAATTGTGGTTGGTTCTGCCATGACTGAGCTGGATGAACCACCACCAGATATGATTGTCAAAGGTCCGAACCAGATGACTGCCATGCCTATCGACGTCCATGTCACTTATACTGAAATCGCCCATTGTTTGGATAAATCAATTTCAAAAATTGAAACTGCCATTACCAATGCTTTGGAACATACTCCTCCTGAACTTTATGCCGACATCTACAAAAGAGGCATCTGGCTTGCCGGTGGCGGGGCTTTACTTCGTGGTCTTGACAAAAGGCTCTATGAAAAATTTAACATTCCTTTCCGGATCGCTGAAGATCCGCTAAGAGCAGTTGCCCGTGGTACAGGAGTTGCTTTGAAGAATGTCGACAAATTTTCTTTCTTGTTGCGTTAAACCATTTTTGACCAATAGCAATTTGCACCGCTGCTGAAATATGAGGAATCTATTCAGGTTAATTTTAAGGTATCATTATATATTCCTGTTTTTGATTTTGGAAATATTTTCGCTTTCAATGGTAGTTACCTATAACAACTACCAGCAAGCAAAATTTCTGACATCCAGCAACGGCATCACCGGTTATTTTTACGAAAATTTCGCCGGGGTTTTTCAGGTATTTGATCTGAAGAAAGCCAATACTGAGCTGGCCGAGGAGAATGCCCAGTTGCGGACAGCCTTGCAGCACTATCAGCTACGAAGCACAAATAACTCAAGCCAGGCCTATCTTTCGGAACGTAATCCTCTGATTACGATGACGCGCGATTCACTCAATAAAATTGTCTATTTCTTTACCACCGCAAGGGTAATCAACAACTCGGTCAA
>JBAXUL010000037.1:0-33785 GCA_037129695.1 Prolixibacteraceae bacterium | reverse complement strand
TCGGGAAATTTGAGTCCAGTCTGGCCATTTTTATCGACATTACAGATCGTAAAAAAATTGAAGATGAGCTGAAAAAGAATGAGTCAGAGTTAATGGCCCTCAATACTACCAAAGACAAACTTTTCTCCATCATTGCCCACGATCTAAGGGGTCCGGTAGGTACTTCGGCTGATTTACTGGGTGTGATGATTGAAAGTTATGAGGAATTAGAGAGTGAAGAACAGCTTAAAATGCTTGACATACTCAAAAATTCGGCCATTTCAACCTATAATTTATTGGAGACTTTATTAAACTGGTCTGTTATTCAAACCGGTAACCTGGTGTTCAAACCTGAACTTTTTGATATTACAAAATGTATCGGAACGATTATCGAGAACATGACACCGGCTGCTTATTCGAAGAACATCAGTCTGGTTTTCGTTCCTGCCGAAGAGATTTTTATCTATGCCGACCAGAATATGCTTCAGACCGTATTCCGAAATCTGATAGGAAACGCCATCAAATACACCTACCGGGATGGATCGATTGAGGTTAAAATCGATAACCAGGTCAATTCGACCATCATATCGGTTATAGACAACGGTGTCGGAATGGAAGAAGAAACCAGGAAAAATCTTTTTGTGCTTAACAAACAAAACTCAAAATATGGTACTGAAAATGAAAAGGGTACCGGCTTAGGCTTGATATTGTGTAAGGAATTCATCGAAAAACATGGCGGTAAGATCAAAGTCGAAAGCGAGAAAGATAAAGGCAGTAGTTTTATTTTTGATATTCCAAAAAATACAACAAACAGAGAACTACCTGATCAGAAAAAAAATTTAAAAGATCAGGTGCACAACAGATTTAACGGGGAGCTTATTCTCATCGTAGAGGATGATGAAATCAACTACCAGGTTTTAAGTTCTATTCTGACCATTGCGAATTTAAAATATGAACGGGCTGAGAACGGAAAGAAAGCAATAGACATGTTTCTTAAAAATAACTATCGCCTGGTATTGATGGACATTCAGTTACCTGAGATGAATGGCTGGGAAACCACCATGAAAATCAGGGAAAATGACTCGGTCATCCCAATTATTGCGCTGACGGCCTATTCGTCCGATCCAACCAGAAAAAAAAGCATGGAAGCCGGGTGTAATGAATTTGTGATGAAACCCATCAACAAGGTCAAGTTACTTCAGTTGATTGACAAATACCTTAAAAAGACTAGTATCAACTCATAAAAAGAGTTTACAAGGCATCAATCAGGCGCTGCATTGGCATGAAAATCAATCGAATATCGGCAGGTATTACTAGGTTTTTCATTGCCACCACATCCGCAATTGAAAGGCGGGAGATGATTCATTCATCTCCCGCCTTTCAATTTCCAAATATTCCTGTTTCTATTTTTTGGAAGCAAACTTATCCGATGAATAAGCAAAGCTATAGTTACCTGAACCCAGCTCAACGATTGTTTCACCGCCTTTTTGCTCCGCTTTGCAGCCTTTATTCCCCGACAATGGCAGCTGGTTGATCATTACCTTAGTCAGGTCGGCAAAAGGCAAAGTCACTGTAGCTGTTGTATTCGCCGGTACCGTCACATCGTAGGTAAATTGCGACTGGTCGATGTTCCATGCTGACTTGATTGGTCCATAGATGCTTTTCAGTTCTACGGAGGCCTTCGTCAGGGCTCCGCCAGGATGAGGATAGAAGAGAATATGCTTGTATCCCGGATTCATCGGGTCAATATCAAGACCTGCCACATGTTTGTACAACCACTCACCAATTGCGCCATAGGCATAATGGTTGAAACTGTTCATTCCCACATCCTGAAAAGTACCATCGGGTTTCTGTCCGTCCCAGCGCTCCCAGATGGTGGTAGCACCCTGCGTAACCGGGTATAACCAGGAAGGATATTTCTTCCTGTTCAAAAGCATAAATGCCAGATCATCATTGCCTGTATCAGAAAGTGTTTTGCAAAGCAGCGGGGTTCCGACAAAACCAGTTGTCAGATGTTCCATCTTTTTCACATCGGCAGCAAGATAGTCTGCCGCATTCTTTTTCAGGTTATCAGGCAGCAGATCAAATGCCAATGCCAAAGAGTAACCGGTTTGCGTATGGGATACTACCCGACCGTTTTTGGTTACAAATTCCTCGATAAAAGCCTTCTTAACGGCCTCAGATAAATTGGTATAAAAAGTTGCATCCGCTGTGTTACCTAAAATTGCGGCAATTTTTCCAAGTAGCCTAGAAGAATAAGCATAATAGGCTGTGGCGATCAGATCCTTTTCTGTAGTGGCACCGGGATAGGAGGAACTGTTGGTGGCGAAAGCAAGCCAGTCACCGAAATGGTTATCACCGACCCAAAGATTCTTTGCACCTGCTCTTGCATGCATGAATTCCACCCATGCCTTCATACTTTTGTATTGCTCAGCGAGAATCCTTTTGTCGCCGTACACCTGATAGACAGTCCACGGAACAATGATAGATGCATCGGCCCATGCGGTAGCACCGCCGTCACCTTTCAGTACATCCGGAATCACATGAGGAACGCGTCCATTCTCAAGTTGATCGGCAGGGAAATCCTTCATCCATTTGGTATAAAAGGCAGCCACATCAAAGTTAAAGGCAGCTGTCATGCTGAAAACCTGCGCGTCACCTGTCCATCCAAGTCTTTCATCCCTTTGCGGACAATCGGTAGGAACGTCCACGAAATTGCCTTTCTGTCCCCACTGAATATTGTGCTGCAACTGATTGATCAGCGAATCTGAGCAGGTAAAAGTCCCAGTCGGTGCCATTGCAGAGTGAATAACGATCCCTGTTACCTGATCCAGAGTAGGTTCTGATGTAAATCCTTCGAGCTTCACAAAACGAAAACCGTGGAATGTGAACTTCGGCTGATAGATCTCTTCCGCTCCGCCTTTCAAAATGTAAGTATCCGTACATTTGGCAGCCCTAAGGTTGTCTGTATAGAAATTGCCTGCTTTATCCAGTACTTCAGCATATTTGACAACGATCTTTTCACCGCTTTTTCCCATTACCTTTAATCTCACAACCCCAACCATGTTCTGTCCCATATCAAGAACAGATTCACCTTTCGGAGTCTTAAAAAATTTAACAGGTTTGATCTCCTCGATAGCATGAACAGGAACTCCTTGGGGTGCAATCAAATTCTCCTTGCCATAAGGATAGACCGTGGCTGCATTCCACTTTGAATCAGCATATCCTGACTGATCCCATCCTGTCAACTCCATTCTCGCATCATACTGCTCGCCATTGTAAATGTCAGATTCAAGAATAGGACCGGTAATCGCTTTCCAACCGGAATCTGTATTGATCATTTCACTTGTCCCATCAGAATACCGGATTACCAGCTGAGCCAGCAATGCACATTTTTCACCGTAGTAGCTTCTTTGTCCTTTGAAGCCTATGTTACCACGATACCATCCATCTCCAACGATGGCACCGATAGTATTTTTTGAAGCCAATAAGGCAGTTACATCATAGGTCTGGTATTGAAGACGGGTTTTGTAACTGGTCCATCCGGGAGTAAAGAGGTCTTCGCTCACTTTTTTCCCATTCAGTCTGAGTTCATAGAGACCCAATGCCGTCACATAAACCCTGGCAGAAGTAACCTTTTTGGTCAGGGAAAATTCTTTTCTGAAGTATTGGGAAGGCCGAGATATCTTATTGTCAGGCTCCTGACCTAACCTGATCCAGGATGCTTTCCAGTCTTCCGCTTTCAAGAGACCCATTTCCCAGTAAGCAGGTGCGCTCCAGGCGGTAGCCTTGTTTTTGGGATCCCATATCCTGACTTGCCACCACAACCGTTGCATCGGCTTAGCCGCAGGTCCTACATAGGTTACATTGACTGATTCGGAGGAATTGACTTTCCCTGAACTCCAGACCAGCTTATTGGCTTTGGAGAGATTTTCCTGAGTTTCAGCCACCCGGATTTCGTAGGCCTGCTGGACGAAATTGTTCTCTTCTGCAACAATCTGCCAGCTCAGACGCGGCTGTGCCACATCAATTCCGACAGGATTAACATGGTAATCACATTTCAGATTTGTTATTGCATTTTTGGATAATCCGGTATTGGACATTCCTCCAACAAGAATTGAAAACAAAATAATTTTGAAACAGTTAAGAGAGATTTTCATGCTGATTTAGTTGTTAATTTCTTCAAAGGTAAAAAAAATAAAAAGGGAATGGTCTGTCCTACTGCCAATTTTGAAAGAGGATATGAACAATCAATCAATTACCTACAAGGTATGCATTTTAGGCAAGGGAGTGAATTGATCAACCGGATAAGAATGCCAAATAACCTCACTTCCAAACTTGAGGATTGACGATCGAAATGTCTTTTCGTCCTTCAAAAAAACGAATCAGATTATTGGCTGCCTCCTGTGCGATTTCAATCCGGGTATCAACCGTACCTGTCGCATTGTGCGGTGTCAGCACCACCTGGTTGAGAGAGAGCAATTCGGGGGTAATCACAGGTTCATCTTCAAAGACATCAAGTCCGGCACCACCAAGCTTTCCATTCTTCAAATATTTAACCAGCATTTTCTCATCAATAACCGGTCCTCTGGCTGTATTCAGGATAATCACCCCCTGCTTCATTTTCATCATTGCCGCTTCTCCCAGCAAATGATGTGTCTCATCAGTAAGCGGACAATGAAGTGATACAACATCCGATCTTTCAAGCAATTCATCGAAACTGACTCTTTCACAATTGTATTTCTTCTCTATGGCTTCGGGCAACCTTGTCCGGTTGTAATAGATTACTTTCATTCCAGACGCAATGGCGCGGCGGGCAAAAGCCTGTCCGATCCTACCCATTCCGACAATCCCGACCGTCTTTCCAAAGATTCCAGTCCCCAGATTTTCCATCATTCCCCATTTGAAATCCGGGTTCATTCTTAAACCACGATCCGTCAGGGCGATATTCCTGGTAAGTGACAATAGCAAACCGAATGCCATTTCGGCTGTTGGTTCGGTGACAGCATGAGGGGTATTGCACACCACAATGCCCATTTCATTGGCTTTATCAATGTCTATGTTGTTGTATCCTACACCGAAATTGGCCACAATTTTGAGGTTGGTTGCTTCACCGAGCATTTCCGCGTTCAATGGGCGGATAAAAACGGAAAGGACGCCATCGGCCAGACGAATGTGATTTTTGATTTCCTCATCAGAAAACATGAAGCTTTCAGTCGGATAAATCAGGTCGCATGTTTGCTCAAGTTCTGCAAGTCCTTTTTTGGGAACGGCGGCAATGACAAGAATTTTTGGTCTCATTGATTGATAGTTTGTAAGTATGGATTCCATGGATTATCTGTAATTAATAAACGGATTGAACCGGATCGGGTTTCACGGCAAAACGCCGGAAATAAATCCCTGTATAATAAAATCTCACGGAAGACAACATCAAAGGAACCGACATGGTCAGATAGAGGAAGGCAAGATGGCCGGGAGCAACCCAACCTGTTTTTCTCAGGGTGATACCCATCGAAATCATCAAAGCCATGAGGAGGTAGCTTCTGAAATTGAAAAATGAGAAGAAACAGGGTTTGGCTTCCTTCAGGTTAAGAATGCGCTTTGTATGTTTGAGTGATATTTTTGAAAACATCATCCAATAGAAGGCGATGCCTCCGGTAAATGTCAGAAACAACTGCAACCAAAGCATTTTGTTCGTGGTATCAAGCATTTTGGATCCTTTGAACAATAGCATGGAGCCTGCAAAAGTCCAGACTGAGGCAGCCACAAAAAGAAGAGCCCTTTTGGGAACAGCAGGTTTTAAACGGGATATTTTGATCACTTCCAATTTTTCTTTCTTTACACTACCGGATGAAATCTGTCATGCGGCAGCCGATGGTTATTCATTCTGCAAAAGAAAAGAAAAATTGCTTACCTCATTTGACCATTGCTAAAATATCAATCAGCTGACCCGTTATTTTGACAACATGATCAAGTATCTCTGTTACTTTGAAAAGCTTTTCTGAAGATTTCTTCATCTCAGCAATCACCACTGAAAGGGTTGACACCTCCTTCTTCAAACTTTCCAATAACTCATTTTCAATCGATTTCACCAAAGATCTTTCCAGATTCCTCAGATTTAACGAGGCTCTTTCAAGTCCACGTTGTTCCTCGGTATTCAGTTGCGTGTTATCCATTTCACCGGCCATATCTGCCTGTGCTTTCCTGATTTCCTCAAGAGTTTTGTCTATATCCGAAGCTGCCATATTCCTGTATTTTAATTAATTACCCAGCGCATGGAATGATTTATTCAGCAATTCCATATCCTTGTAAAAACTGTTCAGTTGAACTGCAATTTCATTCAAAGTGAATTTTCGGTTCAGCTCCGAAGCCAACTTCTTGTGGGCAATTTTCAGGCTGATCGTTGCCTGGATGGTTTGCTTTTGCATCTGTTTCACCCCTTCAACCCTTTTCCTTAGGGCCACATATTCCTTTTCGCTTTCGATGGTAGGAACCCGTTTGGTATAATAAAACCGGAAACTTTCTGAAACACCGGATTCTTCACTGCTGATCAACTGGCCCAACCCCTTTGAAGAGAGAAACTTCACCATTTCATCACAAACGACTGCCACCAAGGTATCGGCTTGATTCACAAATTTTTTGAGTTCCCTATACTGTCTGTTGGCCAGATAATACCTGGTTCCCACATCCATGGTCTGCCCCAGCAAAGTACCGATTCCTGAAGGAAGCTTACCGGCAGCTTCCGACTTGTTGAGGGTGCCGATTAACGTCTCCAGTTCCACACCAAATTTCAGACTGTGTTCACCCGCCTCCTTGATCGGAGTAGCAGATGAAAGCTGAACCAAGGCGCCTGCATATTCATCCAGAATTCTAAAAGTAATTCCAACATTTCCCTGAAGTGCATCATCGTTCAAACGTTCCTTCACGATATCGTTCAGCTCATTCAGGTGCAAGACCGGATCTGTAAAAGAATTGGCATAGTAAATCCCTCTGGTCTCACGTATGTCGGCAAGTTCACTCATGATCTTTTCGGGAAAGAGCGAGAAGTTTTCGGTTTTGACGGCAAATTGCCTGACAACATTGCGTTGTTGTTCCGAAACCGTCACGCAGCCTGCCGTCATCAGAATAAGTACCAATCCGCAAATTATTTTCATCATGATATGGGTTTTGATATTGGAAAATTAGACAATTAGCTTAAGGATAGACACACCAAGTTAAATCAATTCACAGAGAAAAAAGAATATTTCAGGCATTATATTTTATTTCTCAAGAATTAAGAGAAAAAAATAGGGGTTCTTAATTATAATTTATAGTTTTGTCGCAAAGAATTAGGAAAAAATGACTCAGTTGACAAATACATATTGGTGGTGGCTATCTTACAATCTTCAAAAATCGTAAGGAAGCAGTACCTGTATCTACCTCAACAATTAAAACATACAAGAGACCTGTCGCACCTGCGGTAGGTCTTTTTTCTTTGCTGCGGGAGACAGGTTAAGAGAAATATTACATAAGTGAATATAATGGAGAATATAACATTAGGAATCTAAGACATGAATGAATCGTATACCATAGTGTCCCGAATGGAAAATTAACACTTTAACAACAAAGGACTCAAACCGATAATTCATTGGTCATTGAAATTACCGGCTAACAGCTAAAAGCTAAAAGCCAACAGCTCTAAATAAAAACATAAAATACTGAATAATATGAACACGTACCAGGTAGATCAGAATGGATATTACGGAGAATTTGGAGGAGCCTATATTCCGGAAATACTTCATCGATGTGTCAGTGAGCTGCAAGTAACCTATTTACAGGTGATTGAAAGCGAAGAATTCAAAAACGAATATGACCAGCTGCTTCAGGATTATGTCGGCAGACCCTCACCCCTTTACCTGGCCAAAAGGCTCAGCGCGAAATACGGATGTAAGATCTACCTGAAGCGGGAAGATCTCAACCATACCGGTGCCCACAAAATCAACAACACCATCGGTCAAATTCTGATTGCGCGAAAAATGGGCAAAACACGGATCATCGCCGAGACCGGCGCAGGCCAGCACGGTGTAGCCACAGCCACCGTTTGTGCGCTGATGGACATGGAATGTGTGGTTTACATGGGGAAAACAGACGTTGAACGTCAGCACGTCAACGTACAAAAGATGAAAATGCTGGGTGCAGAGGTAAGGCCGGTTACTTCAGGCAACATGACCCTGAAGGATGCCACCAACGAGGCAATCCGCGACTGGTGCTGTAACCCGGCCGACACCTATTACATCATTGGTTCGACAGTTGGTCCGCACCCCTATCCCGATATGGTGGCGAGGCTTCAATCCGTTATCAGCAAAGAGATCAAAATACAGCTGCTGGAAAAGGAAGGCCGCGATTATCCGGATTACCTGATTGCCTGTGTGGGAGGAGGCAGCAATGCGGCCGGAACAATTTACCATTACCTGGATGATATGCGGGTAAAGATTGTACTGGCCGAAGCCGGAGGCAAAGGAATCGACTCAGGAGAGAGTGCCGCGACCATCCAACTTGGCAGGATGGGTATTCTGCATGGGTCCAAATCATTGGTTATGCAGAGTGAAGATGGCCAGATTGAAGAACCTTATTCCATCTCCGCAGGTCTGGATTATCCGGGTATAGGACCATTGCATGCTCATCTGGCTACCACCAAACGAGCTACCGTTTTGGCCATCAATGACGATGAAGCGTTGCGTGCAGCCTTCGAACTGACCCGGATGGAGGGAATCATTCCGGCTCTGGAGTCAGCACATGCCATTGGCGCACTCGAAAAAGTGGCATTCCAACCGACAGATGTGGTGGTGCTGAACCTATCGGGAAGAGGCGATAAGGACATGGACACGTATATTAGAGAGATGGAACGAGGGGAAGACTTGGACGAGTAGGACGACTTGGACGATTGGACGATGGAAGGACGAAGAAGACTGGGAGACTGGAACTCTCAAATATTAATGAATTAAGGTGTTTTATCCCGAAAGGATTAAAGTTTAATAGCCCGGGGTTAAGCGACATAGGAGCGATACCCCAGGAAATGAAATGCGAAAAGACCAGCGTATGCGGTAGAATATTGGAAAAAGGAAACAGGATCATTTCAGACAGAAGGAGTAAATATTGAAAAATGAGGACAAAACAAAATAGGCAAAACATAAAATTGAATGGATATGACCACACAAAAAAAATATTATTACAAAGCTTGCAGCAAAAAGGTACTGGGAGATTTGCACACTCCGGTCAGCATTTACCTCAAAGTGAGGGATGTCTATCCTGAGTCGGTATTGCTTGAGAGTTCAGACTTCCACGCCAGCGAAAACAGCCTTTCCTTTATCGCATTGCGGCCCATTGCGCGTGTCGGGATCAATGGAGGGATTTGCACCTCGCAGTACCCTGACGGAACAAGCTCAGAACAAGCGATCAACGAAAAATACGGGGTTCCGGATGCACTCAATGATTTCATGGGAAGTTTCAGTGTGACAGGCGAAAATGCCGATGCTTGCGGTGTTTTTGGCTACACGGCCTTTGATACAGTACGCTATCTGGAGAAAATACCCGTGATCGAAACCCATCAGGCAGAGAATGACGCTCCCGACTTGCTTTACATCCTCTACAAATACATCCTTGTTTTCAACCATTACAAGGATGAGCTGACGCTGATTGAACTGACGGAAAAAAACGAATCACCTGATCTTGAACAGCTTGAAATCCTTATTGCCAATCGCAATTATGCTTCTTATGACTTTCGGCTAAACGGGAAGGAAAGCTCCTCTATCACCGACGAAAAATACAGGGAAATGGTTCGCCAGGGAATTTCTCACTGCCTCAGGGGTGATGTCTTTCAGGTAGTACTTTCAAGGCGGTTTCAGCAGCCATTCCTGGGCGACGACTTCAAAGTTTACCGCGCCTTGCGGAGCATCAACCCTTCGCCTTACCTTTTCTACTTCGATTTTGGCGGATTCAGAATTTTTGGATCATCGCCCGAAACCCATTGTAAAATCAGCAATGGCAGAGCAACCATCGATCCGATTGCCGGAACCATGCGAAGAACCGGTGATGTAGTTCAGGACAAAGCGTTGAGTGAAGCCTTGTTAAAAGATCCGAAAGAGAATGCCGAGCATGTGATGCTTGTCGATCTGGCCCGCAATGACCTGAGTCGCAACTGCCACGATGTGGGTATCGATTTTTACAAGGAAGTTCATTATTACTCCCATGTGATCCATCTGGTTTCCCGCGTTAGCGGAACGATTCATCCTGAAAGCAATCCCATAAAAACCTTCACCGACACCTTTCCTGCCGGGACGTTGAGCGGTGCACCGAAAGTACGGGCTATGCAACTTATTTCAGAACTGGAATCCCACGACAGGGGCGCATACGGTGGCTGCATCGGATTCATCGGATTCAACGGCGACCTCAACCAGGCAATCACTATCCGGACTTTTGTGAGCAGGGGAAATACCCTTTTTTACCAGGCCGGCGCAGGTATTGTTGCCAAAAGCAATGATGAGAGCGAGCTGCAGGAGGTGAACAATAAACTGGGTGCATTGAAAAAAGCAATAGATATTGCTGAAAATTTAAAAAACTAAGAATCAGTTTAAAATTCTTACACAGAGAATTTGTGAATCAATGATGAACTTAAAATAACTTCGAAATTTTTGGCATAAGAAAACATTTGCCTGAGAATAATAGAGTTACCCAAAAAGAAAATCGCTTGCGATTAACCTCCTCTGTGTAACTCAAGAGTTGGCTCTGATGAAACAGAGAACGGCAGAAATTTTTATAGACCTTAATTTTAGATTAAAAGAATATTATTCTCTGTGTTATACATTTAAAAAATCACTAAGAACGATGAAAAATATATTGCTGATAGATAACTACGACTCCTTCACCTACAACCTGGTGCATCTGATTAAATCCCTGGGTTATGAGGTGGACGTCCGCAGAAATGATGCGATTTCAATCGCCGAGGCAGACGCCTATGACAAGATTCTGTTGAGTCCGGGCCCTGGAATTCCCTCCGAAGCAGGATTGCTCACAGAAATTGTAAGACAATTAGCTGCCACCAAAAGCATCCTTGGTGTATGCCTCGGACATCAGGCCATCGGCGAGGTTTTCGGCGCGACACTCATCAATATCAAAGAAGTACACCATGGAGTAGCCTCACAAATTGAGGTCATAAGCGATGATCCGCTGTTCAGCGGAATGGAGAACGCTTTTGAAGCCGGCAGGTACCACTCCTGGGCCGTGAGTGCGGATGATTTCCCCGCCGACCTGGAAGTTACTGCGGTGGATAGTTCGGGAGAAATCATGGCATTGCGCCATCAAAAATACAATGTGAAAGGTGTCCAGTTCCATCCTGAGTCGATTCTGACCCCGATGGGCACAAAGATTATGCAGAATTGGCTGGAGAGTGAATGATAAATGAAAAATGAAAAGACAGATTGATGCGTTCTTTTATTGTCATATCGTCGAATTGTCGAATTTATTTTCGCCAAAAGTTATCGTATTCAAATAGAACAAAACTATGAAACAGATATTATACCGTCTTTTTGAGCACCAGTTCCTCGGTCGCGACGAAGCGAAGGAGATTTTGCAGAACATGGTGGCCGGACTTTACACAGAGGCGCAGATCGCGTCGCTCATCACCGTTTTCCTGATGCGAAGTATCTCGGTAGAGGAATTGGCAGGTTTCCGCGACGCCCTTCTGGACATGCGCGTGGTAACCGACCTGAGTGAGTTTGATCCGATCGACATCGTCGGTACCGGCGGTGACGGCAAAAATACCTTCAACGTATCGACGGCAGCCTGTTTTGTCGTTGCCGGTGCAGGATATAAAGTTTCCAAGCACGGCAACTACGGGGCCACCTCTGTCAGCGGTGCCTCCAACGTGATGGAATACCATGGGGTGAAGTTCACCACCGACATCGACAGGCTGAAACGCTCCATCGACCAAACCAACATGGCCTACCTGCACGCGCCAATCTTCAATCCGGCACTGAAAGCTGTAGCTGCGGTCAGGAAGAGTCTGGGAGTCCGGAATTTCTTCAATATGCTCGGACCACTTGTCAACCCGGCCATGCCGCGCAATCAATTGCTGGGAGTTTACAATCTGCCATTGCTCAGGCTTTACAGTTATTCCTTCCAGCAGAGTGGCAACCGTTTCGCGGTAGTACACAGCCTGGATGGCTATGATGAGATTTCACTCACTGATTCATTCAAAGTGATCACCGGCAAAAGCGAGCACATCTATTCGCCCGAAGAGATCGGTTTCGAACGTCACTCGGAAGCAGATTTATACGGAGGAGATACGATAGACAAAGCCGCGGCAATCTTCGATCTGGTTTTGGATGGAAAGGCTTCGGCACCGCAAAACAACTGCGTCATCGCCAATGCGGCCTTCGCGATCAGAGTACTGTGTCCGGAGAAAAGCATTGCAGTTTGCATCGACGAAGCAAGAGAATCACTGCAAAGCGGCAAAGCTTCCGAAAAATTCAGGAAATTCGTGGAGCTCAATTCATGAGATTCGATTCATTAAAATAGGACACAGAGTTACACAGAGGAAAAATTAAATTGCATTTATGCAAAGAAAATATTACACAGAGTTAAAAGTAGAAGTGAAGAAAAACGTTTCCGATTTTCTTCCTCTGCGTAACTCCTTTTTCTCTCGGATAAATTACAATCAGGCACCAATGATTTTTGCATCAGAAATCTTGATGATAGGTAATAATTTCTCTTTGCAATATTTTTACTCTATGTAAGTTCTTAAATTTAAGCATTAATGAAAGATATACTCCAAGAGATCATCGCCAGCAAGCGCATCGAGGTGGAAGCGCAAAAGAAGCTCGTTCCGCTTAGGGAACTCGAAAAATATTTTTCGGAGGCCATGAAAAGAACGGCGGTTTCCATGCGGGTGGCCCTTGCAGCTTCACCCACAGGTATTATTGCGGAATTTAAAAGAAGGTCACCTTCAAAAGGGTGGATTTTCCCTGAAGCCGAAGTCGCGAAGGTGGTTCCTGCCTACGAAATTGCAGGAGCAACCGCCTGTTCGGTTCTGACAGACTCTTCATTTTTCGGCGGTTCACTCGATGACCTTCGCACAGCCAGAAAGCTGGTCAACCTGCCCTTGCTGCGGAAGGAGTTTATTATCGATCCTTATCAATTGGTCGAAGCTCGCGTGGCGGGAGCCGACGCCGTGCTGCTCATCGCGGCGGTACTCACGCCCGAATTGTGCTACAATCTGGCTCAGGAAGCCTGCGACATGCAACTGGAAGTTCTGCTGGAGGTACATGCCGAAAGTGAACTCGGGCATTTGAATGAGTACATCCACATGCTCGGCATCAACAACAGGAACCTCGGCACTTTCGAAACCTCGCTGGACCATTCCTTCCATTTGGCTGAGAAAATGAGGGAAGCGGACAACCAGGTGCTTTTGGTCTCAGAAAGCGGCATCTCAGAACCCTCAACCGTCAACCAACTGCGGGAAATGGGCTTTAGGGGATTCCTGATCGGGGAAACCTTTATGCGGGGTGGAAATCCCGGTGCTTCACTATCCAACTTTATCAAAGGAATTAGCCATGATTGTTAAAGTATGCGGGCTCAGGGATCCTGAAAACATTGCGCAGGTGACGGCCCTGCCGGGAGTCGACCTTATCGGACTGATCTTCTATGCTCCTTCGCCGCGCTTTGTCGATTCGGAAGCTACTGCCGATGCAGTCTCGTCCCTTACTACCGTGAAGGTCGTGGGCGTCTTTGTCAATGAATCGACGGAGGTGGTGGCGAAAAAATGCAAACAGTACAACCTCAGCTACATCCAGCTTCACGGCAGTGAAAAACCCGAATATATTGCCGAACTCAGGTCACTGCTGCCCTCCGGCGTCAAGTTGATCAAGGCATTTCCCATCAAGGCAGAAGAAGATTTGGCAACCACTTCCGGGTACGAAGGAGAGTGCGAATATTTCCTTTTCGATACACCTACCAGTGGGTACGGGGGTTCGGGCATCACCTTCGACTGGAACATTCTCCAAAACTACCAGGGCACCACCCCGTTCCTCCTCAGCGGCGGGATCAGTCCCGACAGCATCGGAACGCTGCACAATTTCCACCACCGGATGTGGGCAGGCATCGATCTGAACAGCCGGTTCGAGACTTCACCCGGCATGAAGGACATTCCCCTTCTCTCCGACTTTCTTCAAAACATTCAAATACATCACGTATGAACCGACTGACACAACTCTTCCAAAACAAGACTGGCAAGATCCTTTCCGTCTATTTCACTGCAGGCTACCCCACCCTCTCAGGCACTGTCTCCATTCTGGAGGCGCTCGAAAGCCGGGGGATCGATCTGGCAGAGGTGGGCATCCCCTTCTCCGATCCGATGGCCGATGGTCCGGTAATCCAACAATCCGCCGGGGAAGCCCTCCGAAACGGCATGTCGCTCAAGCTGCTCTTCGAACAGCTGAAGCAGGTACGCACTACCGTGAAGATGCCGCTTGTCATGATGGGCTACCTCAACCCGATCATGCAGTATGGTTTCGCAAACTTCTGCCAGTCGTGCGCGGAGGTGGGTATCGACGGAGTCATCATTCCCGACCTTCCATTTGCCGACTACCTCGCCAACTACAAGGCAATCGCCGAAAGGCACGACCTGAAGATGATCATGCTGGTCTCTCCAGAGACCGAAGAGAATCGGATCCGGGAGATCGACGAGCACACCGAAGGATTCATCTACCTCGTTTCGAGTGCCTCCACCACGGGCGCACAGCAGTCGTTCGACGACGGCAAGCAGGCCTATTTCACGAGGGTGGCAGACATGAAGCTTCGCAATCCGCTGCTGGTAGGTTTTGGCATCAGCAACAAGGCCACGCTCGATGCCGCATCGGCCCAAACCAGCGGTGCCATCGTTGGAAGCAAGTTTATTCAGTTGCTTGGGCAGTGCGCTTCGACCGATGAAGCGGTGGCGGAATTGCTTGCAGCGCTGCGCAATTAAAATTACAGATTAAAAATTAAGGGGGCTTGATGGTTTATGGGTCGCGCAAAGCAATATTTAAATAATCAAAAACTGATTGAATACTACAAAATCAATATGCCGGAGGCATAACATATGGGTAGAATAGGATGTTTGACAGACAATTTCGTCCCGTACGGGACGAGATAATACCCAATTATCCATTTTCTACCCCTATTTTGTTCCTAACGGAACATGCCATTTTCATCCATATTCAACTGGGGCAAACAGGTATCTCTCGTCAAAATCGACCTCAAATCTCTTTAAGAATTCCTGATATTCCTCTATAATTTTCTTTTTTTGATGATGCAACTCCTGATTCTTTATGTAATCAATAAGGCAATCCACACTTGATTTACTGTATGAAAAAGCACCATAACCTTCCTGCCATGAAAATTGACTTTTGATGAACCCCTTGTTGTTTATCCATTTGGAAGAATCTCCCTTAATATCTTGCATAAGACCCGACAAAGACTGCGTTGGTCTCATGCCAAAAAACAAATGTACATGGTCTGGCATTCCATTTATTGCCAATAGTTTATGTTCATTGTTTTGAATTATACCGGTTAAATACATGTACAACTCGTCTTTCCATGATTTATTGATAATACAATATCGATTTTGAACAGATAAAACTACATGAATGTGTATCTGGGTATAAGTATTTGCCATTTTTTAAGGAATAATGAAATGTATATATAAGTTACCCCTTAATAATTGAAAAAAGAAATAATTCTCCTGCAATTTTAGATTTGATCCATTTCAATCGGTGCCTCTCCAAATACGAATAGAGGAAAATTTTTCTTTGCGTTCCTTGGGTCTTTGCTCGACCCATTTTTCCTGCTAAATTTGATCTTGATTTCCAATCTCAATTCTCCATGCAAGCGACCGTCAGCGCCCATTATCAATCCAAAATAGCGGACCTCAAAATCTACCTGCAATCCGTCAGGAGGATTCTCTCGCGGCTTTACCTGATTCGCCTGGTCACCTTCCTCGCCTTCGTTGCCTTTCTGGTCCTCTACATCCGCTCAGACAATAATTTCGGCTTTCTCCTTCTCTCCCTCCTCTCTGTGGTTGCCTTTCTCCTTGCCGTCAAGCTCGACATGAAATATGCCTTCCGGGAACGCTACACCTCCAACCAACTGCAAATTAACAAGAACGAGCTAAAAATCCTCGACCACCAATATGCCGACCGCGAAACAGGGGCTGCATACAGTTATCTGAATCCTCACCTTGCCGCCGACTTCGACCTCTTTGGCAGCGGCTCCCTCTTCCAGTACCTCAACCGCTGCTCCACCCTGGGCGGAAAGCTGAAACTGGCCGAAGCACTTTGCCTGTCGCGACAGGATGAAACGCTCATCAGGGAGAAACAGCAGGCCATCGGGGAACTGGTTGAAAAGAATGAATTTGTAGCCGGATTCCAGGCTCACGGGATGTTCATCACCGAGAAAGGCAACGAACTCGAGAGCATCGAAACCTGGCTCTCCCAGCCAGACGAGAAAAGTCCCCTACTCAATGCGCTCTGCTACGTGATCCCGGTTCTCAACATCTGTTGGATCGCGCTGGTCATCACCGGTACCTTCACATCCGGTTCGCTGTGGATCCCCATCCTGGCAAGCCTCTCCATCACCGGTTCCCAGTTGAAGACGATTAACAGGGCCCACTCCCTGCTCAGCAAAACCGCCGGAACGCTAAAAAGCTACACCACCAACATCCGACTGATGGAAACTGAGCAGTTCCGGTCCGTTTACCTCACTCGCCTGCAGCAAAAGCTCTCAGGCAAAGGCACAAAGGCCGGCGACTCCCTCACCTCCCTCTTCAAACTGCTGAATAGCTTCGACCTACGCCTGAACATACTGGTATCTGTGTTCCTGAACATCCTTTTTCTGTACGACATCCAGGTATGGCTGCGTCTCGGAAAATGGAAGGTTCGGAACAAAACCGCCGTTGCCGGGTGGTTCGAAGCCCTTTCCGAACTCGACGCCCTCGCCAGCTTTTCCATTTATGCCTTCAACAACAGGGAGGATGTCACGTACCCGGAAGTCGCGGAAGATGAATTTACGCTGGAAGCCACGGAGATGGGCCATCCGTTGCTCCACCCCGCCACCAGAGTCTGCAACACGGTCGGTTTATCGGGAGCGCCCCGCATCCTGATCATCACGGGCGCCAACATGGCCGGCAAGAGCACCTTCCTGCGCACCCTCTCCAGCAACCTGATTCTGGCCATGAATGGTGCCCCGGTCTGCGCAAAGGCCTTCCGGTTCACCCCCTGCGACCTCCTCTCCAGCATCAAGATCCAGGACTCGCTCTCCAACAACGAATCCTATTTCTATGCCGAGCTGGTGCGGATCCGGGAGATCATCGAACACCTGCAAATCCATCCGCGAACGCTGGTGGTGCTCGACGAGATACTTCGTGGCACCAACACCCGCGACAAGCAGACAGGCTCCCGCGGATTGCTCGAAAAGCTGATCTCACTCAACGCGGTAGTCCTCATCGCCACCCACGACCTTACCCTCGGCGAACTCGAAACTACCTACCCCGGCACCGTGCTCAACCAATGCTTCGAAGTCGAACTCACAGGCGACCAATTGATCTTCGATTATAAGCTAAAGCCCGGTATCAGCCAGAAACTGAACGCAAGCTATTTGATGAGGAAAATGGGGATCATTGAGTAGGTGTTTTCCTGTTCTGATCTTGAAATTATAAGGCACAAATCTTCGGATTATAAAACCTTAATTTTCATCAATAACCTTAGTAGGATAATGCAGAAAGGCTGACTGAACCTTATTTCCTTAATCTATTATCCTGTTTTTGAACCACGTTGGTGCAGAGGTCAAATACGCAATACTTCGGATAAAATGACCTTACATTGCAAAATAACCTTAATAGAATATTGCAGAAAGGTTTCCTGAACCATATTACCTTATTCTATTATGCTATTGTTGAAGACAATAAGGTAATAAGGTTCAGGTTTTGCGTAATTTCCTCTTTCTACGAAGGTTTCCTTCTTAAATAAGGTTTAATTGGGGAAAATTTGGATTACAACATAGAAGGGGGAGAGAGACAAACGTCACCAATAAGCGACACAAAGGCATTCCGGATGTTTCTTTTTCTCCAAATTTCTTCCTCTGCCTTCCAAGCTGTTACGGAAAGAAATCTTTACCTTTGAGAGATCAATGTTCCAATCAGGGAACAGGACGATTCCACTTACAACAAAAGCTGCTGAAAATGCAAAAACCCATCCCGAAGAAAAAATCACCCAACCGCCTCGCCATCGGGGTCTCCCTCGGACTGTCATTCGGTGCTGCCATCGGAGCAGCTATTGGCATTGCCACGAAAAATACCGGACTGTGGCTGCCAATCATGACCGCATGCGGGGTCACCATTGGTATTGCCATCGGAACCGCACTTGAGTCAGGCGACAAATCCAAAACACCACGCCCCGGACGCAAATTGTAAATCAATGATAACCTTTTCGAAAAATGAACAGGATTACAGTTTTCAAAGTATCGCTCATCACCACCACCGTTTTCAACCTGCTCGGAGTCTTTTTCAAGATCCAGCATTATCCCTACGGAGGATTCATGCTGGGCTTGAGTGCCCTGGCAAGCCTGGGGTTTATCATCCCCGGACTGGCAAACCTCTATGGTAAAGCCAAATACAAACCACATGAAAAGCTCATGTGGATCATAGGATTTATCTTCCTCTCCTGGATTGCAGGGATCCTGTATTGGCCCGAGTTCAAAAAGAGAAGAGCCAATTAATTGTAAACTAAGTTGTTTTCCGCTAAGAGCATGAAGAAAAACACGAAGGACATGAAGCAATGAATCAGACTTAGTGTCCTTCATGCGAACTTCGAGTCCTTTGTGCAAAAAATACGAATCGCCAACCATGAGAATCACACTCCTTTTCAGCATCCTGCTTTTTGCCACAAGCGCATTCGGCCAAAACAGGCAAGTCTGCTTCAGCTTTGATGACCTTCCGGTTGTCGGTTACGGCAATACGGATACCACTTTCCAGAAACAACTGACCGGTCGACTGGTTGGTTCGCTGTCCAAAAACAGAATCCCTGCCATCGGTTTTGTGAACGAGCAAAAGATGTATGATGCCGGACGCGTCACAGCCTTCCAGGTAAGACTACTGAAGAGCTGGCTTGACAAAGGAATGGAACTGGGCAACCATACCTTCTCCCACCCCGATTACAACACAGTCTCCTACCGGGAATTCACGGAAGACGTCCTGAAGGGCGAAACGCTTACCAGGAAACTACTTCAGGACAAAGGATTGAAGCTCAAATATTTTCGGCACCCCTTCCTGCACGTAGGTCCGACCAAATCGAAAGCCGACTCACTGGATGTATTTCTGCTTTCCCATGGCTACACCACCGCCCCTGTGACCATCGACAACGAGGATTACCTGTTCGCTTTGGCCTACCACCGGGCAAACGGCAAGAAGGATACGGTGCTGATGAAGCAGATTGGCACAGACTTCCTTCTCTACATGGAGGCCAAGATGAAGTACTATGAAAAGCAGTCTATTGCGTTGTTTGGAAGGGAAATTCCGCAGATCCTGCTACTGCATGCCAGTCTGCTTAATGCCGATTATACAGGTGCCCTCGCAATGATCTTCAGGAGAAACAACTATACCTTCGTGAGCATGGAAAAGGCATTGGAAGATGTGGCTTACCGGACAGAAATAGCTGTGTACGGCAAGTGGGGCATCTCCTGGATCGACAAATGGGCGCTGTCGAGGGGCAAGAAGGGGGATTTCTTCAAAGATGAACCGGTTACACCTGAGTATATCACCAAATTATCAGAAAAGTAAGTCATGCCCACCCTTTACCTCGCCCGTCACGGACAAGACCTTGACAATGCTTCCGGAATACTGAACGGTCGGCGTGATAGGCCACTCACTGCCATCGGCATGGCCCAGGCGGATCAGTTGGCACGAAAAATCAAAGAAGCCGGGATCAGGTTCGACAAAGTCTATAGTTCGCCGCTGCAAAGGGCTTACCAGACGGCAAACATTGTCACGAATGCATTGGAAATGAATCCTCCGGAAAAACTGGAACTGCTGACTGAGCGCGATTTCGGGGTCATGAGTGGCAGGAAGGCAGCAGAGATTGAAACCCTTTGCGCCCCAGACATCCTGAAAACAGATACCATCACCTATTTCCTTTCGCCCGAAGGGGCAGAAACCTTTCCTGAACTTCTTGAGAGAGCCCGCAGTTTGCTGGAAATCCTCCGGACCAACCATATGGATGACACCCTCCTTATGGTTACGCACGGCGATTTTGGGAAGATGTTGTACGCGGCCTTTTACAGGTTGGAATGGCAGGAAGTACTGACACTTTTTCACTTTGGGAATTCCGAATTGCTGCTACTGGCTGAAGGGATTGATCCGGAGAATAGAAGGGTGTTCGGGATTCAGCAGTTTAATCAGTGAAAAATGAAAAATGAAATTTTTTTTCACAACTTGAGTATCAAAAGTGAATTAATCCGAACCACTTTTCATTTTTCATTTTTCATTTTTCACTGATTTTCTCGCGATAGCCCGAACCATCCCGCGGAACATTACCAGATGAATAGGCAGGAGCAACCACCAGTAGAGGCGTCCGCTCAATCCCTTGGACATAAATGTGGCAGTCTGAGTAAGATAAAATCCATCCTCCTTCAGTTCTATTTTGAATTCAAGCCAGGCATCACCGGGAACTTTCATTTCAGCGAACAAAAGCAGTCGTTTGTTTTCACGATCGGCAATCAAAACCCTCCAAAAATCGAGTGCATCGCCCGGATTGAGATCCAAGGCATTGCGTCGGCCACGCCGAAGTCCGACACCTCCCACCATCTTATCGATCAATCCCCTTACGTTCCAAATCCAGTTGGCATAATACCAGCCTGTATCACCACCGATGGAAAAAACCCTGTTCAGCACATGATCAGGATCGCCGACTATTTTGACACTTCTTCGGTCTTTCAGAATTCCAAAGACCGGAACATCCAAATATTCAAACAATTGATTGCCTTTGGCCATCGAAACAGCATCCGTCCAGCTGGAGGCCACCGTATCAAGGTTGATGCGTTCAAGTGCCCGTTTACAGGCTTCCCGGTAGGTAAGCGGTTCGATGCCCAGCATTTGCTGAAGTCTGTTGTCGCTGCAGACCACCTCAACCTTCATGCTGTCGACCAGGTTGACTGCGAGGTAATAGGAGGTGGATGTGACGAAATAGAGCCAGTAGGAGGACATTCGGGGACTAAAAAAAGGAATTACTCCGATTCTACGTTTTAACCCGCGGACTTCGGCATATTGCAGCAGCATCTCTTTGTATGTCAATATCTCCGGACCACCAATATCAAAAACCTGGTCAAATGTATCGGGATTGAGCAGGCAACCTGTCAGGTATTTAAGCACATCCGCCACACCAAGCGGCTGGCAACGTGTCATGACCCATGCGGGGGCCACCACGGCAGGTAAAAGTTCCATCAGGTCGCGAATGATTTCGAAGGATGCACTGCCGCTGCCAACAATAATTCCTGCCCTCAGCACTGTAAGATGATTTCCGGACTCGCGCAGCAATTCCTCCACATTCTTTCTGGATTGCAAATGCTTCGAAAGTTTCTCTGAGTTGGATATTCCACTCAGATAAATAATCTGTTTGCAATTGGTTTTACTGATGAAGGCGGCGAAGTTCCTGGCCGACTCTGCCTCTTCCTCCATAAACTGACCGATGGAGGATGACATCGAATGCACGAGGTAAAATGCAACATCAATGTCGATGGAATGAAGATGTTCGGGGATAGGCTTCAACAAATCAATCTCATGACCTGTGACAATCGCATTGGCATTCTCCGGGACAATCAATCGTCCCAGATTTCTCACAAAGCAGGTAACATCATGCCCGTTTCCGGAAAGCGTCTGAAGCAACCGCTTTCCGATGTATCCGGTACTACCCGTCAACAAAATCTTCATCCTGGAAATTATTAGATAGATATAAGAAACGAGAAATGAGATATGACCATTTCATATCTCATTTCTCGTTTCTTATATTTCATTTCTCATTCGTAAAGTACCTTATGGCACTCTGAACAGAAGTTGGTCTTCCAGGCACCTTTGATCTCAACCGGATGCACAAACTCCATGGCCTTATCCGTAGAGGTTGCAGTAATATTTCCGGTAGGTCCCTGATTGATAATTGAATGACAAAGATTACAGTCACGCGAAATTGTTTCACCCTTCTCCGTTTTATGGCGATCGGAGTGGCATCGGAAACATCCGTCCGACTCAAGGTGACCAATGTGATTAAGGTAACGGGTATTATCCGCCCGCATGAAAGGGAACGCGTTGACTTTGTACTCATCCTGGATTGCAGTAATCGCCTGGGTAATCCTTCCTGACTCTTTTGTATAGATTTCCGGATAATTATCCTTGTAAAAACCTACAACAGTCTGGTTGATCATGGTCATGGCTGAATCCATGGTGGTATATGAAATCTTTAATGCCTCCATGGCCGCCTTTTTGATGTAAGGAATATCCTTCTGAATTTTCCCGGCAACCATCGCATTGTTGATATAGAAAGTCGGTGAATTGTACTTGTGAGACGGCCTGTTGTGGCAGTCCATACAGTCCATGGTCCTTGAAGGTACAGAATCCAGAACGGCTTTGCTCACAGGATTTTCTGTATCCATGAATGTCTTCACCTCACCGGTCTTCAGGTTGGTCATTTTCACCCAAGGAATGCTCTCCCTGTCGTCGGAGGTAGAAACATATTCGATCTTGAAATCCTTGTTGATGTGCCAGTGAATTCCTTCGGTCATGCCCAATGAACTGTGTTCAGGCCCGATCTTCATTAAAAGTGAATTGTTCCATTCCGTACTTGCGGAATCAGTCAGGTAAGAACGAATATTGACAAGTTTTCTGGAGTAAAATTTTTCAGGCCAGTGACAACGTTCGCAAGTTTCGCGGGCAGGCCTCAAATTGTGCAGGGGAGTTCCGATTGGACGGGCATATTTTTTAAAGGTCACTGAGTAAACCTGATAAAGTCCCGATAATTTTGATTTCATGTACCAGCTGGCACCTTCACCAACGTGGCATTCCACACATGCGACGCGGGCATGGGGCGAATGCTGGTAGGTAACATATTCAGGTTCCATCACCTGGTGACAAAGTTTTCCACAGAACTCAACCGATTCAGTATATCGGAATGCCTGGTAACTTCCCATGGCAGAAACAAGCAAAAGGAGAACGGTAATGACTGAAATGGTGAAGAAACCGGAACGGAATTTCGGATCATTCAGGTTGAACAGCGGCCAGGCACCGGTCTCTTCTACCTGAACTTCCTTTTTCCTGATTTTCAGAACAATACCCAGTGGTATCATGAGCAACCCAATGACCAGGAACATTGGAACGATGATGTATATGTACAATCCCAGATAGGTGTTACTCTTTTCCGAAAAGAGTGAAAAAAGGAACAAAACAAGTATCACAAGCAAACTATTGGCTGCGATAGCTGTTCCGGCAAGACTCATCCAGTTGTAATAATTTTTTGGCGGTTTCATAGAAATACGGTATAGTTAATTAATCCTCAGTATTCTGAAATGGAAAACATTCCAAAACCTTCAATTCAATTTTATTTATGAGGTTTTTTGATTGTTTCAGAAGTTGATCCGGGGCAAAATTATAGCTTTTCATCTAAATATTTAGATACTTGGTGCTAAAAAGATTCATTCTCAATAACCTGAGGAAATGGTTTTACCCGTTCCTGCCTATTGTGAAATAATTAGATGCTGGTGTGGTTTTTTTTGCGATTTTTGAACATCTAATTTAAGATGACCATGATGAGAGACATTGAATGCCTGAAAGATATTCACCTACTGGTTGATTCGTTTTATGCCAAAGTGAGGAAAGACCAAACCATTGGTTTCTTTTTCAACGACCGGCTTGAAGGCAAATGGGAGGCACACCACAAAAAATTGTACCGGTTCTGGCACACCGTGCTGCTCAGACGGCCCGATTATTTTGGCAATCCGGTGCCGATCCATTTCAACATGCAATTGAAACAGGAGCATTTCGATCATTGGCTAAAGGTATGGTGCGAAACGGTCGATGAACTTTACGAAGGAATCGTTGCAGAGCGTGCCAAATTCAGGGGATTCACCATGGCAAAAGCATTTTTCAGCAAGATCAGACGCGCGGATGAGGGAAGATGAAAGTCGATGGGACGCACGCAAAGTCGGGAAAATTTCTGATGGCAACTTCCTTACTTTTGCCTTTATCCTTTTGCCTTTTCCCGCTGGTCTTCTTCCTGAGGATCTTCCTTGTCCAGAAAATGAAAATATAGTTTTTCAATGGCTGTTCTGATTGCCTGATTGATAGGCATCTGCGGTACTGCCAATTCAGGATCCAATGTCATCAGACGCATAAAATAGTTACTGAATACAGGCATCTCTTCTGGACTTGAAGCAGCCATCTCACCGGCTTTTGCGACAGCTGCAGACTGGGTGCATTTCATTATTTTACAGGTAACCAAAACCGGAAGTCCCTCCCTGTTCAGCCTGAATCCAAAGCCAAAAAGCCTGCATATCAGCCCTCTGTGCTCGTAATACTGACATCCCCACTCTCCCCTTGCTACAGCATCCGGATCAAAGCAGGCGCACCAGGGATGTGTCGGATGATCCAGTTTAGCCAGGAACTCATCCACTTTCCCGGTTTTATACAACCAGGCCGCCAGAGGCATGAATTCAAGCGGTGAAGCCTCCAGGTCCGACTTGCGGCAACATACCCCGCAAAAATCGGGACATTTCAATCCGCTTTGTCCGGCTGTCGTCTGAAGGTGGGCATCAAGTTCCCCGAAAATTTTTTCCACTTCATCAATAATCCATTCGTGTCGCATGATGAGTCAAATTAATGAAAAAAGAGGTAACCGATCAATATTGCTGCAACAAGTCCGACGAAATCGGCAAGCAAGGCGCAAGCCAGTGCATGTCTGGTTTTCTTGATTCCGACAGAACCAAAATAGACTGCCAGGATGAAGAAGGTAGTATCTGATACTCCTTGCACGGTGCATGTCAATTTTCCAATAAAAGAGTCGGCTCCATAGGTCTTCATGGCATCGATCATCATTCCGCGGGAACCGCTACCGCTCAATGGTTTCATCAGTCCTGTTGGAAGGGCAGCCACAAATTCCGAATTGATACCCAATGAATCAAAAATCCATTTTACACCGGCCACCAGGAAATCCATGGCTCCGGATGCCCGAAAAACGCCGATGGCCACCAATATGGCAACCAGGTAAGGTATAATTCTGACCGCTGTGGCAAAACCTTCTTTTGCCCCATCAATAAATGTCTCGTACACATTGATTTTGCTTTTCATGCCAAGCAGGAGAAAAAACATGATCAATGAGAAGAGAATCAAATTGGTAGCCACTTTCGATACTACTGAAATCTGTTCCTGCGGCAGGCTGCTGATGAAGAAAATCAGGGATGCCACAAGGGCGGTGGTTCCAAGCAGGTAGGACAAGATGACCCTGTCCCATAATTTGATTTTCTGCACAATAGATACAGAAATCAACCCTGTCATATTGGCAAAAAATGTAGCAAAAAGTATTGGAATAAATATGTCGGATGGGTTTACTGCTCCCAACTGCACCCTGTAAACCATGATGGAAATGGGGATCAGGCACAATCCTGAAGCATTCAGTACCAAGAACATGATTTGCGGATTGGAGGCCACCTCCTTGTCGGGATTGGTTTCCTGCATCTCTTTCATGGCTTGCAACCCCATCGGTGTGGCCGCATTGTCGAGTCCCATCATGTTGGCAGCGAAATTGAGCATCATGGGACCATAGGCAGGATGATTTTTCCCCAATTCGGGAAAGAGCTTGTCGAAAAATGGTCCGATCAGTTTGGAAATGATTTTGACGATTCCCCCCTTCTCTCCTATTTTCATGATGCCTGACCAAAAAGCCAATACGCCCGTTAGTCCCAAAGAGATTTCGAATCCTGTCTTTGACATTTCAAAGGTGGCGGTAACCATCTCGGAAAAGGTATCCACATTGCCCAGAAAGATCAATTTGAACAAGGCGATCACAAATGCGATCGCAAAGAAAAAAATCCAGAGATAATTTAGAGCCATGGATATTGAACGAGTCTGTTTGGTTGCTTAAGAATGGTAAAAATAAAAAAATCCGGACTGTTTCCGGATTTTTTTTTATCAGTTATCAGCTGTAGCTCAATATTTTTTTGCAAAATCATCGGCAATCGCATTGATGGCTTCATCCGTAAAATCAGACCCATTGTGAATGACCACTCTGTAACGGAATGTGACTGATTTTCCGGCAGGGACACTGTAGTTCAAAGTCTCTTTCCCTTTCGTGAAAATACTCCAGCCAAGAGGATTTGCGGCAAATAACCCATATCCCCTCGCATGCCAGTAAGTTGGATAACCCACATTTTTCGGATGATCGACCATGATAATGGACACTTTTTCAGATCCGATCGATCCGTTGAGGTCCATCCACCTTCCGCGTGTTGACCAGACGGCATCATCCTTGATTCCTTCGCTGCTGCGGTAGCTTCCTGTTACACCCTCCGTACTCATGGATTTCACGGTAGTTGGGTTTCCCTTGGCATCTGTCAGAGTGACCTGATCCTTTGAAGGAAGCTCAAGCTGACGGGCAACACGGATGGCGACTACACCTTCCTTGTTGTCGGCCATGGATACCGGGGCATCGCCTGCGGTCAGCGTAGTAACCCGGTCGATGATGCGGGTGGCTCCCTGGTTGATAAAATAAAGCTCTGTTTTCTCTGCAAGAAGCTGCTTTCCGTCAGGACCATCCCACGAAGCTGTCGTGACCAGAAGTCCCTGTCCGTTACCACCCTCTTTCTTTACGATGGATTTGTGATGGATCGTCCCGTACTCATTTTTCTTGTCGGCAGGTATCGCTTCAGAATTGTTCCAGAAATCGAGTTTGTTGACATCACCATAATTGAACCATATCCCGATGTGGTGGGGATGGTCGGTTCTTTCGCCGGCCCTCGGTTTCAATGGGTAACCACGTGTGACTTCAGTACCGGAAGCCGTAATTACCGGGTACAACACCGGTTTCATGACATTGTCAGGCCAAAGGTAGGAGGTAAACAGCTTTCCGTCCATCATCACATCCACCTGTTTCTGATCACTTTTGTCGACGAAAGAGACTTTCCCCTGGTCTTTGCTTTTGGAAGTATCTTTTGAATAAAGCGGTTGAGTTGTCATTACCTGAAATAATACAACACACATAATCAGTACTGCTCTCATTTTTATCAATTTAATTTGGAATAGTTTAACAAGAGGTAAAAATAACAAATCCCATGTTCCCCTCCACTTTGTTTTGGATAATTAACAAAAAAAATAAAAAATATCAGGAAGCTATATTTGACAAGAAATTATGCTGTGTCAAACCGGTTATAGTTTGCAACAAAATAGGACACAACGGGCTGAATTCCTTTTACAGACGAAATTGGAATCTGTGACATTTTATTGCGCCTTACACTCAATTGTTCAGATAAACCCTCAAAACTCAATTTTCACTCAATTTTTATACTTTTGTTCCCTTCGATTACTTATTGTAATGGTTGACAGGAAGCAAAACTGAAACGTACCCGTTTAAAATCCGTAAACGACACGAATTGAAATAAACTAATAATGACAATAAACTGACTGACTATGCAGAACAAAAGAGCTTACATTTGGATTTTCGCCGTCATACTGACCATTTCTGCGGCTATTTATCAAAGACTGACGGGTCCTACTCATCCTCAGAGGACTCAAATTAGCATTTCAGGACAAACCTATAAATTCAAGCTCCTCAGGACTTTTGACGGGGATGGTGATTGCCCCATCACAGTGACCATGCCGGATACTGAGGTGGCCGGAACACTCGAATACCGTATTTTCCCGCAGAAAGTGGATTTCACCAAATTAGCCATGACACGCGATGGAGCCAATATTTCTGCCTCTTTACCGCACCAGGGAATGGCCGGCAAACTGGAGTACAAGATTGTTTTTAATAAAGGGAATGAACAGTTTGTCTTAAACAATGGTACTCCGACAGTTATCCGTTTTAAGGGTTATGTCCCCAATTTTATTCTGATCCCGCACATCCTCATCATGTTTTTGGCCATGTTGTTCAGCAATGTTGCAGGAATTTTTGCCCTCTTCAAAATTCCATCCATGAAAATGCTGAAGATCACGCTTGGAACCATCTTTATCGGCGGATTAATTATGGGACCTCTCGTGCAAAAATATGCTTTCAACGAACTATGGGCTGGCGTACCTTACGGCTGGGATCTTACAGACAATAAGACACTTATTGCTTTTATAGCTTGGGTAATCGCTTACCTCTTCAACCGCAAACAGGAATCCAGGTACTGGGTTGTTGCAGCCATGGTGGTCACAATGGGTATTTTCTCTATCCCCCACAGCCTTTTCGGCTCACAGCTTGATGCTGCCACTGGAAAGATCATTCAAGGCAGTATTACTCCATTTATTTCCATGTTTTTTTAGTGACCTACTAATATTTAAGCGTCTGCCTCATGAGAAACACCCTGCTTGCATTTGTGTTGATGCTGCTCTCATTCCAACTCTCTGCCCAACCTGACAATTGGTACTTTTCGATGACGATGGGTGGCTGCTTGCCGGTCAAATCGTTCGCATCTGCCGATCCGGCGATTGCTACCGGAGGTTTTGCCAGAAACGGTTTTGCGCTAAATCTCGATGCAACCTACCCGGTGAGCAATCACTGGGGATTGAAGGCCATGGTGTCTCTCAACACCAATCCGGCCGACCGCAACGGGATGGGAACCATGATGGAAAACCGGATGAAAAAGCTGGTTCCTTTCACAGAAGCACAGCGGGATAATCTGACATTGACCGTCAATTCATGGATGACCAACAGTGTCGTTTTCGGTCCGGTTTTTACCATTAACTTCGACCGGATTGCGTGGGATTTTCAAGCGTTGGCAGGAATGAATGTCACCTATCTGCCCAACCAGCATCTCCTTTTCAAGGATCCGTCCAACACTTGGGAATACCTTCAGCACAATTCCAACAGCATCAATCTCTCCATGGATTATCTGGTGGGTACCGCCTTACGCATCAAGGTATCCGAAAAAGTTCAACTCAAAATTGCACTGGATTACCAGCGATCCCAATCCACCACCAAATGGGAAGAGGATAAAACAACCAAAAATGGCAGTACCATCATCACTGATCACCTTAACAGTGGCAGCACTATAGTTCCCAAGGAGGTGTTGATGGGAACCATTGGATTTGTCTATTATCTGTAACTTATTGAGATTTATCGAATAAAATAGAAAAACCAAGTTTTATCCGGAAGTTATCGGGTCAAATTTGGTTCTTTTCCTTCACTCTTTGCCTGCCCCCTTTTTCATCCCATCGAGGTACATGTTGATAAATTTCTGGTCATTGGCATCCGAATCACCATATTTCGCGCGCAGTTCGGCCAACCGTTTGTGCATCATTTTCTGAACTCCGGCATAGGCAGGATCGTTGTAGACACTCTTCATTTCGTGCGGATCCTTTTGCAAATCGTACATTTCCCATTCGTCGATATCGTAATAGAAATGCATCAGCTTGTACCTTTCCGTGGCAACCCCGTAATGGCGTTTGACCATGTGCACCGATGGATATTCATAATAGGTATAATAGACGGCATCGCGCCATTCTCCGGTTTTGCCTGAAACCAGCTTTCGAAATGATTCGCCCTGCATCTCTTTGGGGATAGTGACACCGCAATAATCGAGAAAAGTTGGCGCGAAATCGAGGTTCTGAACCAGCCTGCTAATTTTTGTTCCAGGCTTAATCTCCTTTGGATAGCGAATCAACAAGGGAGTTCTGAAAGATTCCTCGTACATGAACCGCTTGTCGAACCACCCATGTTCGCCCAGGTAAAAGCCCTGGTCGGAGGTATAGACAACGATTGTATTTTCAGTTAATCCATTTTTGTCGAGATAGTCAAGTACTTCGCCAACTCCATCGTCAACCGACTGGATGCACCTCAGGTAATCTTTGATGTAGCGGTTGTATTTCCAAACTGCCAGCTCCTTACCTGTCAGCTTTGCTTTCAGGAAAGCCTGATTTTCACTCTCGTAGGCATTCATCCAATCTGCGCGTTGAGCAGGTGTCATCCGTTTCAGGTCGGCCCTGAAATTAGTACTGTCGCCTTTCGGATCAACAAGAAGTTTAAAGTCGGGACCCCAGGTGGCATGGCCATCCACCTTCATCTCCTGGGTATGGGCGGCAGTTCCGCGCCCCTGGTAGTCGTCGTAGAAAGTTGCCGGGGGTATGAAGGTGGTGTCGTCGTACAAATTGAGGTATTTCTTAGCAGGAAGCCAGTTGCGGTGTGGTGCTTTCTGGTGAAACAGCAAACAGAAAGGTTTGGTCTTATCGCGCATTTCACCCAGCCATTTCAGGGCATATTCGGTGGTAATTTCGGTACAATAGCCCTCGATCCGCTTTTTAACTCCGTTGATCAGAAAATCGGGATTGTAATATTGACCCTGACCGGGTAAAACCATTGAGTAGTCGAAACCCTGTGGCAGTCCGTCGAGGTGAATTTTGCCGATCATCGCAGTCTGGTAGCCGACTTTCTGCAATTGTTTTGGAAAGTTATCCTGGTCCCAGTTAAACGGGAACATATTATCTACCTTTCCATTGACAAAACTGTGCTTTCCGGTCAGCATCACCGCACGGCTGGGAGCACAGATGGAGTTGGTTACGCAGGCGCGGGAAAAGATCACTCCTTCCCTGCCAATCCTGTCGATATTTGGCGTCTTGTTCATCCCATAGCCGTAGGCACTGATGGCCTGGTAACCATGGTCATCAGACATGATGTAGATGATGTTGGGACGCTGTTTGGCGGCAGTCTGACCTTGTACGGCGGGTAAGATGCCGGCAGAGCAGAGACCTAACGCGGAGAGGAGTTTGGAGTAGTTCATGGTGCTTGTTGGTTAAACGTTGGGTCAAAATTAATCAATTGGCCGGTTTTGCCCTATTTTCCAGATCTCTTTTCCGTTTAAGTGCTTCAAGGAAGTAATAATCGGCATAATTGAGCGGTACATCAATCTCATTCCCATGCGGAATGCTGCCTACGGAATGCATCAGGATAAAATTCCCATTTTCGCCCAGTTTTGCACGAAAGGCAGGACCGGCCAGGCTTTGCATCATTTTATCAGCCCAACCTTGATAGTATTCCGGGTTTTCGTAAGTTGAAAGTTCATAAAGTGCGGCAGCCATGATCGCAGCCGAAGAGGCATCGCGTGGCTCATTCGGAATCTTTGGTGCATCGAAATCCCAGTAAGGAACAAAATCGATCGGAAAATTCTTGTGATGAACCACGAATTCAAAGGCCTTTTGTGCCTGCCGGAGATATTTGAGATCATGGGTTTCGCGGTAGCACATCGTAAAACCATAAATTCCCCATGCCTGTCCGCGGGCCCATGCTGATTCGTGGGCAAATCCCTGCGCGGTATGTTTGTTCCTGATACTTCCATCGGCCAGACTATAATCCACCACATGGTAACAACTGTAATCGGGCCGGTAATGGTTTTTCATGGTTTGATCGGCATGACTGACCGCTATTTTATAATAGGAAGAATCACCCGAAAGTTTGGTGGCATTGAACAAAAGCTCCAGGTTCATCATGTTGTCGATGATTACCGGACACTCCCAGCCACGCTCACTTTGCCATCCCTTGTCCACGTTCCACGACTGGATGATCCCGGCCACCGGGCGAAAACGGGTGGATAACGATTTGGCAGATTGAAGGATGACCTCTTTGTTCTTCGTGTCGCCCAGCCGTAACCCATTGCCAAAGCTGCACTGCGCCATGAACCCGACATCATGGTGCCAGGTCATGTACCTGATAGTATCAATGGCTTCGGTATATTTTCGGGCATAGTTTCTCCAGGCTGAATCTCCAGTCAGTTCAAACATGTACCACATCGTGCCGGGATAAAAACCGCTGGTCCAGTCGTCCGGAGCGATGTACTTCACATTTCCATCTTTAACAGTTCTGGGATTTAAAATTTTGCCTGACTGTTCGATTTGCTGCACCTGCAGTTTCTCCTGAGCCACGGCAAATTGAATGTTCTCTTCGACAAAATCCGTCTTAACAACGGTGTTGGTGGAGCACGAAACCAACAGAAACAGGATGGGTAACAGAAAAGAATATTGAGGATGTCTGTTCATTGTACTATGATTTGTGATTTAAAATTTTCCTTTGTGGTTATTCTGAGTGGCCAACCGCTTAGTTCCGGGCATATCTCCACGGATCCCGAACCCGGGCATCTTCACGGTTTCTGAATCTTTTGTATACCAGTCTTTGGTTAGATTCTGCGGGATATCATCGCCGGTCTGATCCATCCATTCGGATAATATCTTCCGGAAATTTTTCAGGTCATTTTTATATTCGGCAAGCGCCAGAACATTTTTTACCTGATCCGGATCTGCACTATTCCGGTACAACTCTTCGGCAGGACGTGGTGCCAAAAACACATCGGCCTGAACCTGGGTAATCGTACCTTTTTCGCTCAGATCGAGTAAATCCTTAAAAGAGGGGCTTCCAAGCGCATCAGCCGGACCACTGTTCGCAAATTGAGGCCTCGAATTCAGGATATAGAGATAATCTTTCGATCTGACCATCCGTTCGTGCGCCTCGTAATCGTGCCAGTTGTGCTCAGCAAATACATAATTTCTAAATAACCTATCAGGTTGGTTAAGCAGTGACACAAAACTGACACCCTGAACACTTTTCGGAATTTTCACTGATGCAAGTTCGAGAAAGGTAGGTGCAATATCGATGGCGCTCACCAGACTACTGCACACCTGCTCTTTAATCCCGATACCTTTGGGCCAGCATACAATAAACGGTGTTTTCATTCCGCGGTCATTCACCCTGGTTTTGCTGTGGGGGAAAGGCCGGCCATTGTCGGCCATGATAATGATCACCGTATTTTCGAGTATTTTTTGTCTGCGAAGCTCCTCAACTACTTGTCCGACTGAATGATCGAAGCGGGCAATTTCATCCTCATATTTGGCCAGATCACTTTTTGTACCCTTGGCATTGGCCAGATAAAACGGAGGAGTTATCGCGTCCGGCGGATGGGTTCCTGAAAATTCATTGGGTCCCCATGGACGATGCGCGTCGTATGCAGCAAACCACATGAGGAATGGCTTTTCGTTCGGCCGCTCCTGAAGGGTTCTGATCCAAAGATTTTCTCCTCCATCTCCATTTTGTTTTGCGTCTTCATGGGTAATATCAAAACCTCTTCGCGCGTATTCACCCATGTGAAATTTGCCTGCCTGTGCAGTATAATATCCATTCATTTTCAGCATCTCAGGAAATGAATTCATATCCAATGGCGGTTCGGTATGCAGCTCGGCTGCTCCGGTATTGTGAGGATATCGTCCAGTTATGATGCTGTTCCGGCTTGGACTGCAGGAGCTGGCTGTCAGAAAAAAATTGGTAAACCTGATCCCCTGACCGGCCAAACGGTCGATGTTGGGTGTTTTAACCATTTTATTGCCATAACAGCCAAAATCATCCCAGCTGACATCGTCGGCAAGGAATAAAACGATATTTGGCTTTTGGGCTTCCAGTTCAAACGAAATAAGCGTAAACCCAAGACAGAACAGAGAACTCAGTCCGGTGAAATGCATTGGCAGGTATTTTATTTGATCAGGTATTGGGCAAACGAATCGTTGTACTTTTCGCACCACGTTG
>JBAXUL010000036.1:0-34011 GCA_037129695.1 Prolixibacteraceae bacterium | reverse complement strand
GGAAGCAGTTGCCCAGTTGAGCCAGATACCTCACAAGAAACTCCATTTTATTATCGGAATGGTAAGTGACAAGGATATCGCAGGAGTCTTGTCATTGCTGCCCAAAGATGCTGTTTATTATTTCACCAAAGCATCCATTCCCAGAGCTTTGGGAGAACATCAGCTGATGCAGATGGCTCATTTTTTTGGTTTGAATGGGGCTGCCTTTGAGGATGTATTTTCTGCCCTAAGCGAGGCAAAAATGTATGCAGACAAGGATGACCTTATATTTGTCGGAGGCAGTACTTTTGTTGTCGCAGAGGTTTTACCCTAGCCCCATTCGGGGAAGAGTGAACATTGATATTTTTTTTTATTTTTATCCTATATTAGTCCGTCTTCCATTTTCCGTTTTAGCGGGAAAGCTAAGGGAGTGAAAGTGTCACTTGTTTCGCCGGATTTCAACCTGTAATCCTGAAATGATTAAGGGTTGTTCTGAATTGTTCCATTCACCAAACAACTAACTATTATGGAAAACAAAACCAGCTTTACCAGAAGAGATTTTGTCGGAACTTCAGCTGTAACGGCTGCGGGAATAACCATTCTTCCCAATCAGGTGGTGAGCGGACTTGGACATCCGGCACCCAGCGATAAGCTGAATATCGCTGCCATCGGTGTTGGAGGCAAGGGCCAGGCCAACCTGAAAAACATGAAGTCTGAAAATATTGTGGCCCTTTGCGACATTGACTGGAATTATGCGGCCAAAACCTTCGAACAGTACCCAGCTGCAAGGCGCTATAAGGATTTTCGCCTCATGCTGGACGAGATGAACACGGAAATCGATGCCGTATTGATTGCCACACCTGACCATACCCATGCGGTTTGTGCATTGGCGGCCATGCAACACGGCAAACATGTTTATGTTCAGAAACCGCTGACTCATACAGTTTATGAATCCAGGGTACTTCTGGAAGCATCAAGAAAGTACAAGGTTGTTACTCAAATGGGGAATGAAGGTCACAGCAGTGATTCAGTTGGTGATGTTTGTGAACTGATCTGGAACGGTGCCATTGGTATTGTTGAACATGTCGAGGCCTTTACCGATCGCCCGATTTGGCCCCAGGGACTGACACGTCCTGCGCAGGGGATGTGGGTTCCGGATGGGCTCAATTGGGATCTATTTATTGGTCCGGCTCCAATGAGACCTTACCATGAAGTCTATCATCCATGGAACTGGCGTGGCTGGTGGGATTTTGGCACAGGTGCCCTCGGCGACATGGCTTGCCATGTGCTGGATGTGGTGTTCGCTTCTCTGAAACTCGGACATCCGGTCTCGGTAGAAGCCTCCTCTTCTGCTTTTAACAACGAAAGCGCACCCAATACTTCTCTGATCAGGTACATGTTTCCCGAACGGGCCAATCAGGGAAAAATGAAGATGCCGGCTTTACAGGTGACCTGGTATGACGGGGGCTTGCTTCCCGAGCGTCCTGAAGGATTGCCTGATGGAGTCGAACTGGGTCAGGGGAAAAACGGAGTAGTTTTTCATGGTTCCAAAGGAAAACTGGTTTGCGGAAATTATGGAAATAACTATAAACTATTACCCGAAGATAAATACACCAAACTGGTCAAGCCGCCCAAAACAGTGCGTAGGGTAGGATCAAGTCACGAAATGGATTGGGTGCGCGCATGCAAGGAATCACCCGAAAACAGGATCATGCCTGCATCCAACTTTGAATATGCCTGTCCGCTCAACGAAATGGTGGTGATGGGAAATTTGGCGGTCAGGATGCAGGGATTGCGCAAAAAATTGATGTGGGACGGCGAAAACATGACCTTCACCAATTTGTCGGATGAGGATAAAATTACCGTTACCAACGGAGTTCCGGGCGCTGAACCTAAAAATATGGAAATCAATGCCAAACAGTATGCTGCTGAATTGGTTAAGTCAAACTACAGGCCGGGATGGGATCTGAAAATTTAATTATTAATTCGGAGTGTTGCGGAATTTATTTTTTAAACAATTGCTGATTTCCACATTTCCACATTCAAATGAGTATGAATAATTCCATTGAAGTAATAGATCAGGTGCGGCTGAATTTCTCTCCAGCAGGTTTGATATTTCTCAATATTGCCCTGGCTTTCGTCATGTTTGGGGTTGCCTTGAACATTAAAGTTGAGCATTTTACCAACCTCATCAAAAATCCGAAATCTGCCATTATTGGATTTGTCAGCCAAACATTTTTATTGCCTGCTTTTACTTTCCTACTGGTGATATTAATCAATCCAACTCCAACGATAGCGCTAGGAATGATTATGGTGGCCGCCTGTCCGGGCGGGAATATTTCCAATTTTATCAGCTCAATGGCCAAAGGCAATGTGGCTTTGGCTGTGAGTTTGACCGCCATTTCAACCATGGCCGCCATCTTTTTTACACCTTTCAATTTTTCATTCTGGGGCAATCATTACATTCAGTTTTACAACGCACACGGTGCCGCTGGGCTTGTCAGACCACTGGAAATTGACACCTTTCAGATGTTCCAGACTGTTTTTATCCTGTTGGGGATTCCTGTAGTTGCAGGATTGATTGTTCAGCAAAAATTTCCGAAACTCACTGAGAAAATCAAGAACCCGATTAACAAGGGATCGTTGATTTTCTTTGTCATCATGGTCATTTCAATGCTTGTGGCCAATTTGTCCCAATTTATTATTAGCATTCAACTGGTCTTCTTTTTTGTATTGTTGCAAAATGGATTGGCGATGTTTACGGGATATTTCTTCAGCTCACTTTTTAAACGATCCATACAGGACAGGCGTACCATCGCCATAGAAACCGGAATACACAATTCCGGACTTGCCTTGGCCCTTTTGTTCAACCCCAAAATATTTCCTCCTGAAATGGAATTGGGAGGTATGGCAGTAATTGCTGCATGGTGGGGTATCTGGCATATTATCAGCGGATTAGCCATAGCGTGGTATTGGTCGCGAAAACCTATAATTGAAAATTATGATGTACTGGTCGAGAGGATATGAAAATTTGAGGTATTATGTTCGTTTTGCTTTTTGGTTGACTCACAAACGGATCGTGGTTTCAGGTCTTGAGAATATCCCGAAAGGAAAACCGATCATTTTTGCAGCCAATCATCAGAATGCGCTGATGGATCCTTTGGCATTGGTTTGCACCAATCCTCTTCAGACGGTGTGGCTGACGAGGGCCGATATTTTCAAAATCAAGGCCATCCAATCATTTCTGAAATTTATGAAAATGATCCCGATTTACCGTATCCGTGACGGTAAGGAAAACCTTTCAAACAATGAAGAGATTTTTAACTATGTGACGCACACACTCGAAAATAATGAATCTGTTGCGCTTTTCCCTGAGGCAGCCCATTCTGGTAAAAGACAAATGTTGCCGCATAAAAAAGCGATTCCGCGTATCGCATTTGAAACAGAAGAGAAAAACGATTTCAGCATTAATCTGCAACTGGTTCCGGTTGGTGTCTTTTACGACCACTACTGGAAGTTTAACCGGACTCTGATTGTTCAGTATGGCGAGCCTTTCGAAATAGATGCTTATAAGCAACGCTTTGTGGAAAATCCACAAAATGCGATGCTTACGTTGAGGGATGAAATTCATGCGAAGCTCACGCCACTCGTGATGCAAATCAACAGCACCGAACATTATGCTGATTATGAGAATATCCGGATGATTGCCGGAAAGGAATTTGCCAAAAAAGCGATTTTCAGTAAGGATCCGGTACTACAGGAATTTAAAGCAGAACAGGATCTGATTGCAAAAATTGAACAAATTGAAACGGCACATCCTGATGGATTTGAACAAATTTTAAAGAAAACCAATGACTACGTTCGCGAATTGGAAAGGGGAGGAGTTACGGATGATCAGGCAGTTAAAGCATCCGCCGATCCTGTTTTACTATTGGCTCTTCAATGTGTTGGTGCACTGATTTGTCTTCCCGTTTTCTTTTTTGGATTGCTGTTTAATGCAATTCCCTATTTTGTGCCACGACTGTTTTTTACCAGAAAATTAAAAGATAAAGCATTCGTAAGTTCCTTTAATTTCGCCTTGGGGCTGGTTCTTTTTCCACTTTTCTATTTAATCGAATTTGGTTTAACCTGGACATTCTCAGGCTCACTTGCTGCCAGTCTGGTAACGCTTGTATTGATGCCTTTTGCGGGTAAGCTTGCCTTTAACCTGCTGCTTCTATACAAGGACCTGGCTCAGGTTTTCAAACTCAGGCTATTTGCCAGAAAACAGTTGAAGCGTCTTAAAAATCTGCGGGAGTATATGATCAGGAGCATTGAATTGAATTCCATGTAATTATTTGTGCTGCCTGAAAAGCCATTCAATCATGTTCTGATCGGTGTAGGCTTCCAGCCATGAGAAATGTCCGACTTCCGGGTAAATGGTCATTCCCGGATGTGCACCGGCTTTCAGCAATGCTTCCATCATATCCTGCGAATTAAGCGGGTCAACTGCCGGATCGTCAGCGCCATGGAAAATCCAGATAGGAATATGCGCTATTAATGATGCCTTGGAAGTGTCTCCAGCACCACAAACGGGCACTGCTGCCGCAAATAGTTGGGGGTATCGCTCGATGGCTTCATAAGTTCCATAACCACCCATAGACAAGCCGGTGATATAGATTCTGGTTGTATCTATCGGATTCTTTTGAACAAACTGATGAATGAGTTCAATCAGTAATTCCATTGATTTGGCCTGTTCCGGAGCGAGAATCATTTCCCTTGTCCCTTTTTTGCGAACGGCATTCGACCAGGTCTGTTTGGTGGGACATTGCGGTGCCAGTACATAAGCAGGATGCAAACTCATCATCTGGTCTGTTGCAAAATTCTGAACTCCCCATTTCAATTGTTTCTCGTTGTCATTGCCCCGCTCACCTGAACCATGGAGGAAAACTATCAGGGGATATTTTCTGGCAGGATTGGAATCCGGTGTAAGTGCTCGGTAATTCAGCGTGTCGCCCTTGCCGTTAAGGTATTTTTGCGGAGCAAACCGGGCTGTTTGGGCATTGGCCATTTGAAATGAAAATAACAGGCAGGTAAAAATTGCCAATGAGATAATTTTGTTCATGGTATTGTCTTAAGATTGAAACTTCGACAATTTACAAATTTGTTACTTATGAATCAGGGGAGAAAAAGAATATTTTAATGCTATTTCTGGTGGATTAAGCGTTCCTTGCCCGAAAACATGATTTAACATGCGGAGACATGAATTATTAATTGATGTCATTTTTCTTCTTTCACTCTATTTCTCCCGGACAGTTCAAATTAATGGTCTATTTGTATATTTGTTCCTGCAACTACGTGTGTGATTTTAACTGCTACTACTATTTTCGATTTCTGAAACTATGACAACAAAAACAATCGGACCTGTCAATAACCTCTATAGTGCCTTGCTTAAAGGTGGATTGGCAACAGCCATCCTTGCTTTTTTCTTTCTGTTTTTTACCTGGGGAAAATGTTCTTCCGGTGAATTATTATTACTGGCTCTTCCATTCTTTCTCCTCCTCTATTTTACTCAGTTTACATTGGGCACTGAGGCCGTCACCGGCACACTGCAGAAATGGATTGAAAAAAGCATCGTCAGAGCATTGCTTTTTCCAACTTTAATGCTTGTTTTCTATGTTGGCTGGATGTTGCTGAACAACCAGAACCTGTTGGAAGGAAAATTGTGGTTACTCATTTATATCGTATATTTTCCGGTAATTGTCTTTGGATTAATCAATAATCCGAACCGTAAAATCGGCTGGATTGATTTTACGTTATTTGTCATTATGCTCATTCCTACCGGCTTCTTCAGTATTGATCAGAACAGTGACATCCCAATCGGTGGAGGTGGATTTGATTCAGTATCGCACGTGATGATCATATTGACAGGGGTGTATGCATTTGCCGTGTTGAGAGACATCAAAGATGTCGGATTTGTTGCAGAACTGAAATGGAAATCGCTCCTAATAGCTTTGCTGGTTTGGGCTGCTTATTATCTGTTTGTTTTTGTTTTTGGTTCTTCTGTCAATTTTATTGCAATCATCGGTTACAATGAGACAATCGATATAATGCTAAAATCCATACTTTTCACCTTGCTGGGTACGTTTCTGCATACAGCCCTCTTTGAAGAGTTGTTTTTTCGCGGTATTCTCCAAAACTTGCTGGCAAAAAGAATCGCTCAGGGTAAATCGTGGCTTATTTTCTGGCAGATTGGCTTTTTCTTGTTGTTGATAGGTGCATTATTGGTTGGCTATACGCTGGAAGGAAAGATGAAATGGTTTCCGGCACTCATTACGGTGATTTTGTTTGTTTCCGCTTACTTGATTGAAAAATCGGGCAAGTATGGCATGGGCATATACACCTCATTGGCCATTACAGGTGTTACCTTTGGTTTGGTTCATTACCACGCCAAGTCTATTATTTATATAGGTTTGGCATGTTTGGCAGGATGGGCATACGGATATACCTACATCAAGACCAAAAATGTTTTTTACAGTGCGTTGGTGCACGTTTTGGTCAATACGGGAGTCCTTATCTTCGGACTTAAGATGATTCGATAGAATTTCTATTGGCTTCTGATGTCGGCAATTTGTCCCCACTGCCTATGTCTGCTTGTATCGAAAATTGGTCGCCTTTATGGGTGGCATCCAGAAAAAACAAGATATTCAGATCCTAATAAATTCTAATGCTATGGCAATTTACAAAAGACCAGAACGATGGAGTAAAATCCTTTTGATCACTTCCACCATCCTGATGTTGGTCTATTATTTCTGGTTTGCCTACCCCTTCCGGGGAATGTTCTTCAACCAGCAAAGGCATACCAATCCGCCATTGACCCCTGCCTGGGCACTCGAATGTTGGCTCTGGGAAGATGATGCCAATACAGCTGAACGCGCAGATACCTTGTTGAAAGGCTACGCAAAATATGATATTCCGGTCAGGACTTTATTGGTCGATAGTCCATGGAGTTTGCGATACAATGATTATGAGATCGATACGGTGAAATACCCGAATCCAAAGGTTTGGTTCAATGGATTACAGGACAGGGGTTACCGCGTGGTATGCTGGATTACCAATATGGTGAACAGTCGCAGCAACAACACAAGAATCAAGGAGTCTGAGGATTTTTTCAGGCAAGCGCTGGATAAGGGATACCTTGCCGGGCATGGAGAAAAAAATCATTGGTGGCAGGGCGAAGGCGGATTTATCGATTATTCCAATCCGGAAGCGATGAAATGGTGGCAAGGACGCCAGCAGGCGCTTTTCGATCTTGGAATTGACGGCTGGAAACTAGACGGTACTGCCACCTTATTTTATACGAAATTTGGACCTTTCCCACTTCCTTTTAAATTCACGCATTCCGGACCAATGTCCACCAGAACCTACATGGATCATTACTACCGTGATGAATACCGGCACGGTTTAACCCAAAATCCCGAATTCATTACGCTGGCCAGATCAATCGACAAATGGTATCATCCGGAAGGCTTTGCACCGCTCGATGCGGCACCTGTGACCTGGGTCGGAGACCAGAAACATACCTGGGAATCGAGGGGAGAGGTTACTGCAGAAGACAAACAAGCCAAAGATCTGGCAATGGATGGAATCGATGGAATTGAAAGCGCCATACAAAGTATTCTTGCAGCCGCCAAACTGCGGTACAATGTGATTGGATCTGATATTGCAGGATTTTCCGGAAAGACAATTCCTCCCCGCCTGTATATTCGCTGGACTCAGTTGTCCGCTTTTTGTGGTCTGTTTCTCAACGGGGGGCACGGAGAACGTGCATTATGGCACCGTACTCCTCAGGAACTCGAGGTAATCCGCAGATTTTCGTGGTTGCATACTGAACTGGTTCCTTATATGTACAGTTACGTGGTGACCGGCCACGAGGGTGGGAGGGTACTGCAAAAACCAATTGATGGTAAATACCATTATATGTTTGGTGAGGATTTTGTGGTTGCTCCAATTTATAGGGATGCTTTAACCTGCAAAGTGACGCTGCCTGCCGGAAAGTGGTACTATTTTTTCAACGATAAAATGGTCATAGAAGGCAACAAAGCGACCACTTTTGAGCGGGAGTATCCTTTGGGTGAATTCCCGGTCTATATCCGCGAAGGCGCCATTGTGCCGATGAATGTAGAAAGAAATTATACAGGTTTGGGAAGTGAAGCCAATATGGGATCAACCACCTGGCTCATCTATCCGGGTGTTGATAACCGGTTTACAGTTCACAATCCTGATAAAACCGGAAGTTCGACTGTCTCCATGACCAACCATTCCGATCGGGTGGAACTTTCCTTGAAAGAGATGAAAAAGCCGTCTGTTTTAAATGTACACCTCGATCAAAAACCTGCAAAAGTTTCCTTCAATGGTATGGATTTGATGGATTCGTCAGATTTTCAATTTGATGCACAAAAATCAAGATTGACTGTAAGAATCAAGGAGGTAAAAGACGGAGTATTGGTGATCACAAAATGAGCTAAAAAATAAATGTAGAAATCCGTTCGTTACAGATACTCATTTTCAATTCTATCGGTTTTATGATCGCTTGGGGTGAAAATTTCCTTCTGAGAATTTCATAGTTTTTTTAGTAAAGCGCTCAACGCGTCCTCATCAGATAAAATATCAGGATCTAATCCACTACCATACCTGTTGTTTCCAAGTTTGTCAAAAAACTGGGCAGTCGGGATGGTAATACGGTACTGACTATCAACATTGATTACTTCGAAAAGCATGGGTTGTCCGGCACTTTTCTGACCAACAAGAGTGGCAACCTTGTCATTCTTCAACCAAATGGCCAGGGCCTCTGCCACCCGCGAAGTTTTTTGGTCAGTCAGGACATATATCTTGCCCTTGAAAACTATCGTAGCAGGAACAGGCTTCATGTATCGACCTGGTTCCAGGTACAGATCCTGATTGTTGGCAGAGAGCAGAATGGCATTTTTGAATTTCTGAGCGTATTCCGGTAATTTTGGCGAGGCAACATTGCTGTCGAGCCATTTCCTGGTAAGGTATATTCCCCAATCGGCAGGCATTGGGGTAAGATGATCGCCGAGTAGAGCAGCCGTACCAAGGCGCAAATTTTTCCGACCTCTGGCATCCAGAATTAGTACTGAAAATTCCTTTTTTTGAATATCCCTGAACAGTTGATCCATTTTTTCCTTTTCGGATGGAAGGTCGGAGAGATCCAGTAATGCCACTTTTGACTTCACTTCTCTGGCAGAGTAGATTCTTTCAGGCTTCGGATCATTTTCCTTTGGAGATATCTTCTTTATTTCATAAGGTGTTAACGGAAGTTTTTTGCTCAACCAGAATAGCGTGGCTCCTAATTCGTAATCATCGGCTATTTTTGATTTCAATTCGTCGATTTTATTCTTAAATAACACCCAGTCAGATGATTTGGCAAGGTTATGGTCCCAGTAATATTTTTCGGTCAGTGAAAAGGCGGTACTGATTAGTTTGGCGTAATCCCTGAGTGGTTGGTCCGTAATTTCTTTGGTCCCGATGAGTGGATGGGTTCTGTTGCGGTTGTCAGTGAGGGTGCCGGCGAAATTATTTTTCCAGCTTTTAGCTATCAACGGAAATGACTTATCAAGGTAATCAAAACTCCCGTTGTAGAATGTTGTATCTGCAATGAAAGTTACTTTACCCTCACTGTGAATTATTTCGGGATACCTGATTTTTCCGGCAGTTTTAGCCAGCATGTAGGTGAATGAACCTGCCATCTCCCGGAGAGCTTCTTTTCGGGAATGGGCATTAAAAGTTTGATTTCCGGAATTTACGGAGATGGTTAACAGAAGCTCTTCCCCGTTTTCATTCCGGATTCGCCAATGAGATTGAGATAAGCAATTGACTGATAGAAGTATAAAGATTAAAAAGACAAAAATCTTGGCCATAAATAAATTTGCAGGATGATTCGCCAATATATTACTTTTTGGATTCTTTTTTGATCCTTGTAAGCATAAACCGACTTAATGTTTTGCGAAATTCCGCAATCAAATTTCCCTGAATTTGTCGAAGCAATTTCAGTCATGGAAAGTATGAATTAATAGAGGCTGTCTCCCAAAGGTGACAGCCTCTATTATTTCAAAGTGTTTTACGGTATCTGACGAAAACTATTTCAGATTTTGAGCATCAACTACGGCGATGGCTATCATGTTGACTACATCACGAACTGAGCAATGCATTTGCATGACTTGCATTGATTTGCGGTTTCCAACAAGAATAGGGCCCAATGTTTCACAATCGGCAATGTGCTGCAGACTGTGTACAGAAATATTCGCAGAACTCAGGTTAGGGAATATCAGTACATTGGCATCCTTATCCGCAAGTTTGTTGAATGGGTACATTTCCTTGCGGATTTTCTTGTTGACAGCGACGCTCAGTTGCATCTCTCCGTCTACAATCATATCCGGGTAATCCCTGTGAAGAATTTTTACCGCTTCCCTTACTTTGGAAGGGGAGGGTTCATGGTTTGATCCAAAGTTGGAATAAGACAACATGGCCAGATTTGGTTCAATGTTGAATTGTCTGACAACCTTGGATGCCTGGACGGCAGTGTCAACCAGATTATTAACGTCAGGTGCGGAGTCGATGGTGGTGTCGGCCAGGAAATAGGTTCCCTTTGGACTGATGATCAGGTGCATACCAAAAATCTTGGTAACATCGTCTTTCTTGCCGATCACTTCCAATGCAGGCTTGATGGCTTCTGCATAACGGGTTGAATATCCTGAAACGACAGCGTCAACATCACCGCACTCCAGCATCACTGCTGCAAAATAATTTTTGTCGAACATTTTGTCAACTGCTTCCTCCAAAGTCATCCCTTTCCGTTTACGCTTTTCAAAAAGAATGTTGGCATATTTGCGTCGAAGCTGATCGTTCGGACGGTTCCTGTTGTCGATGATCTGTACATCTCCAAAATCAAGTTCGTACTCTTCGATCAGTTTTCTGATTTTCTCCTCGTTACCAATCAATACCGGTGTTGCCATCTGCTCCTGATAAGCAATATTGGCAGCTTTCAATACTTCAAAATCGCTGGCATCAGGGAAGGCTACTTTTTTAGGATCCTGTTTTGCCTTGTCAATCATCATGGAGATCAGTTTGTTCTCTGAACCCAATCGGCGGCCAAGCTCCTCTGTGTAAGCATCCCAGTCGGTAATTTCGATGCGTGCTACACCTGAATCCATGGCTGCTTTGGCTACTGCCGGAGCAACGCGGGTGATCAGTCGGGGATCCATCGGTTTTGGAATGAAGTATTCACGTCCGTAAACGATGTTACGTGCATTATAGGCGGTAAGAACTGATTCTGGTACTTTCTCCTTGGCCAAAGCTGACAAAGCTTTTACGCAGGCAATTTTCATCTCTTCGTTGATGGCTCTTGCCCTAACATCCAATGCACCCCTGAAAATAAATGGGAATCCCAGAACGTTGTTGATCTGGTTGGGATAATCAGAACGTCCTGTTGCGAAAATCAGGTCATCTCTTGATGCTTTTGCATCTACATAGGCAATTTCCGGATCGGGATTGGCTAAAGCAAATACAATTGGATTTGGTGCCATGGTCTGAACCATCTCTTTGGTCAGAACTCCGGCTACGGATAACCCGATGAATACGTCGGCACCTACCATGGTATCTGCAAGTGTGCGGCATTCGGTGGTTCGGACAAACTCCATCTTTGAACTATTCAGGTCTGGCCTCTCGTGGTGAAGCACACCTTTGCTGTCGCACATCAATACGTTTTCACGTTTCGCACCCAAGGAGATATAGAGTCTTGTGCAAGAAACTGCTGCCGCTCCGGCTCCGTTAACGACGATTTTGACCTCTTCGAGCTTTTTTCCTGCCATTTCCACCGCATTGAGCAAACCTGCAGAGGAAATAATGGCTGTACCATGCTGATCATCATGCATGATTGGAATATCCAGTTCTTTCTTTAAACGCTCCTCAATTTCGAAGCACTCAGGTGCTTTGATGTCTTCAAGATTGATCCCACCGAAAGTTGGGGCCAGTGCTTTTACCGTTTGGATAAAAAGTTCAGGATCCAGTGCATCCAGCTCGATGTCGAATACATCAATGTCTGCATAGATTTTAAAGAGCAGGCCTTTGCCTTCCATCACCGGCTTACCGGCTGCCGGACCAATATTGCCTAATCCAAGAACTGCAGTACCATTTGAAATAACTGCGACCAGGTTTCCTTTGGCCGTGTATTTGTAAACATCATCCGGATTTTCTTTGATAGCAAGACATGGACTTGCTACACCCGGAGTATACGCCAAACCTAAATCACGTTGTGTAGCATGAGGTTTGGTCGGAACAACTGAAATTTTCCCTGGTCTGCCATTGCTATGGTAATCCAGTGCATCTTGATTCAATTTAGCCATTTAAATAAGAATTTTATGTTGGTTGTGCTGTTTTTTAAGTGGTATCAAATTTATCAATTATTTTAATATTGTGTTTTAAAAATCCGATTCCCGGGGCAAGAATTAAGAATTAAGAAACATTGGAAATAGCCGGGATGGTTAGAATTTGATATTTTGTTGCATGTCTGGTTTTTTGGTGCTCAGGAAGTGATTGATGATGGATTCTATATCGCCTTTGCATCTTCCGCAAGAAGTCGAAGCCTGGGTGAATTGCCTGATATCATTGAGATCTTTTGCACCCTTTCTTAATATTTTTAAAATATCGGCTTCTGTAACTCCGTTGCAAATACAAACAAGTCTGTTTTTTTTGATGGCCATGATCAGATTGGTTAAGGCAGGGCAAGTTCAAGGAGATAATCAAAATGAACTCCTTTTACCTGATCCACTACCGTGAAACCTGATCTTTCAGCATATTCTCCCAAAGTATCCGGGTCAACAAAAAGCCATGGAAATTTTTTTCCCTTTACATTTTTGTAACTTAACTGGTATTCCATCTCTCCATAGTAGGTGTCTGAGGCAATATCCACCCAACTCTCACCATTTTCGTCGGTGAACAGGTAGAGAAGGTCAGAAGAATCGGCTAAAATCCGGCCACCTTTGTTGAGCAGGTTTTTCAGTTGATTCAATAATACGTTCAGTCCGGGCAGGGTTTGAGCAACACCGGCGCCATTCATCAACAATAGGATGGTGTCGTATTTTCTTTCGGTGAGTGTGTAAATATCTCCGCATATTACCTCGGCTAATCCTCTTAGACGCATGGTGTCGCAGGAGAGGGGAGATATGTCGATGGAGGTAACATTCAGGCCTTTCTCTTTCAGCCAGATGGAATGGGCTCCTGCTCCGGCACCGATATCAAGGACCTTACCTTTGCATCGTTTCAAAGCCTCTTGCTCCTGGATTGGCATTTGTTCGAAAGTTCTGAAAAAATAGCCAGGGGAAAGGGTTTCATCTTCGGCAATATCAGTTCTGACTACAATATGATCATCCGTAATTCCGTGATAATAATCATGAACCGCTTTCCCTATAGGATCCTGATGTCTTTTTAGTACAGGCATTTTATGTTGGATTTTGCATTTTCAATTTGGTCACCGAACAGTCCTTGTTTCATTGAAATGTCTGAAGTTTAATTTTTTTTACTCAGTGCATCCCGAATTTTTTTCCAGATAGAAGGCTTTTCCTCTTCTTTTTTTGGTGAAGGTTCTTCTTTTTTCTGATTTTCTTTGGCCTTTCCGACGCTTTTCTCTTTCAAATCTTCCTGTTTTCTTTTTTCGCTTTTGAATGCATCCCAGAACCCTGACTTACTCGTTTTAAGTTCTTCTGCAAAATGGGGCGTATCCAATAAGGCCAGGTTCTCCGGAGTTGGCGCTTCAAACGGAATACCTGCACTGGATGCAAAAGCCGGATCGCTGTAATAGCTTTTAAAAAAGCCGCCGACAATTGGAAGAGCCATATAGGCGCCCTGTCCGTGTACAAGTGATTTGAAGTGGACCAGTGGATCTTCTCCACCAACCCAGCAACCGGTCACCAAAGTGGGTGTATAACCCATAAACCAGCCGTCTGCGAAATTTTGGGTAGTCCCTGTTTTGCCGGCGAAAGCTCCTGGAATGTTAAAACGCGTTTTGATAGCAGCACCGGTACCTTCATTGGCAACCGCCTCAAGGTAGTGGTTCATGATTCGGGCATTCTCGGTAGATAAAACCTGTTCTGAAACAAAATCAGAGGTGAATTTTTTAAGCACTTTTCCTTTCCCGTCCTCGATCCTTACCAGATAGGACGGTTCAATGGTCATTCCTTCGCCGGGAAAACAACAATAAGCCTTTACCATTTGCAAAAGAGGAACATCAACCGCACCTAATGCGATGGAGGGATAACGCGGAATATCAGCCTGAATGCCCATTTTTTGGGCCAACTGAACGGTTTCTGAAATGCCTGTTTCAAGGAGAACCTGCACTGAAACGGTATTCACTGATTTACACAAGGCTCCTTCGAGTGAAAAATAGCCACCATACTCATTATCGGCATTGCCTGGAGACCAGTCCTGGTAGTCACTGTAGGTGATTTGCTGGTTGGCATAATATTTATCGGGGGGAAGTCCGTTCTCGAGTGCCGCAGCATAGATAAAAGGTTTGAATGCAGATCCCACCTGTCTGGCCGAGGTCACATGGTCATACTGAAAATAGCGGAAATCATTGCCTCCGATCCATGCTTTAACTTTACCATTTCGTGGATCCATGGCAACAAAACCGCAGTGTAGCAGTTTGAGTGAGGCCTTTACTGAATCTATCGGGCTGATTTTGACTAGCTGATCACCATCCCAGGAGAATAGCTTGATATTGGCCGGCGTTTTGAAGATGAGTGCAATTTCCTTGTCACTCTTTCCTGATTCGACGAGTCTTTTGTATCTGACCGACCTCTTCATCCCGCGCAGCACAATCTCATTGTTTTTTCCCCATGGAGCCTCTGCTTTCCATTCACCGTTAAAAGTAGACTGAAGCTCTTTCATGTGATTCTTCATGGCAGTCTCGGCATATTTCTGTATTCGAAAATCAATGGTGGTGTAAATTTTCAGACCATCGGTATACAGATTGTAAGGAGTCCCATCCTCCTTGTTGTTGTCGGCACACCATTTCTCCAGTTGTGGCCGGATCATTTCACGAAAGTATGGAGCAGGTCCAGTATTATATACCAGATAAATGTACTTCAGATTGAGGGGTTCCTTACAAAACCGGTTAGCCTCTACCTCCGAAAGATGATTGTATTTTTGCATTTGCCTGATCACCGTATTCCTCCGCTGAAGTGATTTTTCAGGATATAATCTTGGGTTGTAAGCATTGTTGGCCTTCAATAATCCGACGAGGGTAGCGGCCTGAGGAACAGATAATTTAGATGGCGTGGTGCTAAAATAGCGTTCAGCAGCAGTCCCAATGCCAAAGGTGTTTTCACCGAAGGGAACAGTATTGAGGTACAGGGTGAGAATTTCATTTTTGGCATAGAGTTTTTCCAGCCGGTAGGCAATAATGGATTCCCTGATTTTACTCACGGGTAAGGTGAGCGGTCCCCAGTTGTCGCGGCCAAAAATATTTTTGGCAATCTGTTGCGATAGGGTAGACCCACCTCCTGAACTGCGGTTAGCCATGAAGATGGTTTTGATGAAAACCCGCAGAACTGCCCACTCATCAATTCCGCGATGTTCGTAGAAACGTGCATCCTCAGTAGATACCAAAGCGTTGATTACATTCGGGGAGATATTTTTGAAAGTAACACTGCTCCTGTTTTCAACATAGTACCTGCCCAAGACTTTGCCGTCCTGCGACAAGACTTCTGTCCCGACAGGTTCCTTGATTTTTACAAGGGTTTCTGCATCAGGAAGTTCACCAAATGTTCCTATGTAAACCAATACAAACAAGATGGACATCAAAAATAAACCGAACAGGCCGAGTTTCAAGGCCCATAACAGTCCAAACCTCCAGGCCGATTGGTTTCCTTTGCGGCGGAAACTATCCCAAAAGGATTTCTTTTTCTTCCCTGTTGTCTCTTTCTTTTTACTAACAGCTGACATGTAGTGAAAATTCAATATATTAACATCCGATTGTCAGTAATAAAAATGTGATGAAAATAGTTATTACCGGTGGAACCGGATTCATTGGCCGGCATCTTTCCGCCTATCTTAATTCTCCGGAGGATGAATTGGTTTTGATTCAGAGATCAGACCTGAAACAAGGAACCGACCGAATTTCAAAAATAATCAAATCTTCCGATGTTCTGATCAATTTGGCGGGTTCGCCTGTGATTAAAAGATGGACAGCGGCAAATAAGAAAAACATACTGGAAAGTCGCCTTGAAACCACCAACCTGCTCGTCAGATCCATGCAAGTATTGCCGGCATCTGAAAGGCCAAAAGTATTTATATCTGCCTCAGCGATTGGTATCTATGACTCATTTAAAATTCATTCGGAAGCATCAGCTGACTTTGACCATCATTTTCTCTCTTCCGTTTGCCAGCAATGGGAGAAATGCCTACAACCACTTTCCGCGATGGACACAAGGGTTTGTATTGTCCGGATCGGGATTGTGCTTGGAAGGGAAGGGGGGATGCTGAAACAATTGCTTCCCATTTTCAAAGTTGGATTGGGTGGCAAGATCGGTTCAGGAACGCAGGGATTTTCTTTTATCCATTACCATGACTTGTGCAGGGCAATTGAATACCTTATTGAGAATTCTGCATGTGAAGGCATTTTTAATCTGACTGCACCGAAATTTTCATCCAATGCCATTTTTACCAAAGTATTGGCCAAGGCCTGTCATCGTCCTGCCATATTTACAGTTCCGGAATTTGCACTTAAGCTGGTTTACGGTCAGGCAGCTGTGTCATTGATCCAAGGGCAGTCTGTCTATCCACAGCATTTGCTCGACTGCGGATTTAAGTTTCAGTATCCTGATACCACTTCGGCCATTGAAGCTATACTGGCAAAATAGCAATCCAAATCAGACATTGAATCGGAAATGCATGATATCACCATCCTGCACCACGTATTCCTTGCCTTCGACGGCAATTTTACCGACTTCCCGGCAGGCCGACTCAGATTCGAGCGTCACATAGTCGTTGTATTTGATCACCTCTGCACGGATAAATCCTTTTTCGAAATCGCTGTGGATGATACCTGCTGCCTGCGGAGCCTTGATTCCTTTGACAAAAGTCCAGGCACGGCTTTCATCTGCACCAGTTGTGAAATAAGTCTGCAGGTTTAGCAGTCTGTAAGCAGCATGAATGAGTTTGTTTACTCCCGGTTCATCCAGTCCCAGATCTTCGAGGAAAAGTTGTTTTTCTTCGTAACTGTCCAACTCAGCAATGTCAGCTTCAGTGGCAGCAGCAATAACCAGGATTTCGGCATTTTCGTCCGCCACACTTTTTCTGAATGCTTCAGTCAGGGCATTTCCGGCAGCAGCTGATGCTTCATCCACATTGCACACATAGACAACCGGCTTTCGGGTGAGCAGAAAGAAGTCGTGTATCAACTCCTCTTCATCCTCTGTCAGATCCAAAGTTCTGGCAGATTTTCCGGTAATCAGAACATCTTTTAAACGTTCTGCTATATTGACCGTTTTTAATGCCATCCGATCCTGACCTACTTTGGCCTGTTTCTGCAATTTGGCAATCCTGTTTTCAACAGTTTCGAGGTCTTTTAATTGTAACTCAATGTCGATTACCTCTTTGTCACGAATGGGATTGATTGACCCATCCACGTGGATGATGTTGTCATTTTCGAAACACCTGATTACGTGAATGATGGCATCCACCTCTCTGATATTGGCAAGGAATTGGTTTCCCAATCCTTCCCCTTTGCTGGCACCTTTGACCAAACCGGCAATATCTACTATTTCAATGGTTGTGGGAACAACCTTTTTGGGTTTGTCAATCTCCTCAAGCCTGATCAATCGTTTATCAGGTACAGTTATCACACCCAGATTGGGTTCGATGGTGCAAAAAGGAAAATTTGCTGATTGTGCCTTTGCATTGGAAAGGCAATTGAAAAGGGTCGATTTACCTACATTGGGAAGACCGACTATACCGCATCTTAGGGCCATTCTATATTTTCTTGATAAATTTTTGCAAAGGTACGATTTTAAACCTTGAGTCGTTACCTTTGTCCAAGTAAAGGTACATTGACAATTGGTATTTGACAATTGTTAAAACTGGAAAAACCGGTAATGAGATCAATTACGCACGTTGAACATCAAATTTATATATCTGTAATTTGTGTTTCTTTGTGATATTTGTGGCTAATTATGGGTTAATTTGCTTAATTTGAGCTATTTGTGGTTGATAAGGACAAGGATTTAATTTCTGCCCTGAAAATGGCGGGAAATAAGGAAAAAGCATTCCAATTACTGGTAAATTCTTACCAGCAGCGTCTTTATTGGCATATTCGCAAGATAGTCATCAGTCATGATGATGCGGATGATCTTCTGCAAAATGTATTCATCAAGGTGTGGAAGAACATTGACAATTTCCGGGAAGATTCATCTTTGTTTACCTGGTTGTTCCGGATTGCAACGAATGAATCCCTGAGTTTTCTTCAACAAAAAAAAAGGAAGAATATTGTCTCCATTGATGGTGTTTCTGATTATCTTGTAGAAACATTTGAATCGGATGCTCATTTTGAAGGAGAAGAATTGCAGAAAAGGTTGCAACTTGCTGTATTACTGCTTCCTGAGAAACAAAGAATTGTGTTTAATATGAAATATTATGATGAAATGAAATACGAAGAAATCGCAGAAATATTAAAAACATCTGTAGGTGCTTTGAAAGCTTCCTATCACCACGCAGTCAAAAAAATTGAAGCCCATTTTGAGGGTGATAAATAGATGACTCGTATTAAACCTTTTATCTTTTGAACTGTCTTAGTAATGATAATGAGTATGAAACATCCTGGAACTGTAGTCCATAAAGTGAATATTTTTATTTATGGATGTTGCATGAGGCCAAATTTTTCTAAAAATTATTTCTCATGAAACAAAAATACGACCCAATTAAAGAGAATGCTGGTTTTCCAAAAATGGAATCCGGTTTTAGTGTACCTGAGGGATATTTTGATTCTTTCGGTGAAAGGCTGAAACTTAAAATGGATGCGGAAAGGCTAACTTCCCGGCGGAGAACTATGATTTACTATCTCAAACCAGCGTTGGGGCTGGCTGCGGGTTTGGCCATCATGCTGACGGTGTATCTCTATCCTCCGGGAAATCAAAGAACCTCCTCGCTTACAAGTGCAAATAATATTGCAATTGCTCCCGTTGACGATCAATCAGATTTGCTCGCAAGTACTTATGCTACCTTGATAACTGATGGCCAGTTGATTGCTGCGCTGACTGAAATGGACGAATACGATGCTTCCATGATGCCTAAGGAAGATTTGGCAGATTATCTGGCATCCAATTGTTCTGATTTTGAAATTCTTAATGCCAAATAATAAACATGAGAACTACCCTATTATTAATTTTCACCTTGTTTTGTTCACTTCAACTCATGGCCCAGAGGCAGATGGACCCCAAAATGATTGAAGAGATCAAGAGCAAGAAAGTTGCTTTTTTAACCGATCAGGTAGGTATTACAGCCAAAGAGGGAGAAAAATTCTGGCCCGTATTCAATCAGTTGGAAAAGGAACGATATGAACTAATGGACAAGAGAAAAAATCTCGAAGAGTCCCCAGAGGATAAGTCCGTGAAATCTGAAGAATACTATCGGAAACTCGCCAACGAAATCATCGCGTTTCACGTAAGAGAAAGCAAAATGCTTGAAGAATACAACATCCGGTTTTTGTCCATCCTCCCTGCAGAAAAAGTGGTCAAACTTTACCGTTCTGAACGAAAATTCAGGTCTTATCTGATGCAGGAAATGCGTAAAAAGGATGACGAAAAAGTGAGGAAATAAAGGATTAAGGCAAAAGGCTAAAGAAAAAGGACGCTACAATGTTGATTGCTGCGTCCTTTTTCTTTAGCCTTTTGCCTTTGATACAGGATGTATTTAACTTTACTCAGAAGAATGCAAATCAGAAAGTTCCTTTCTTTAGCCTTGAGCCTTGAGAAGGTACTCAGTTAACCTATTGGTTTCAATCTTTACCTGCTCTCCGCTCTCCATGTTCTTTATCGTTACACTTGCTTCGGTAATTTCTGTTTCTCCAGCCAATAGCACATATTTCACCCCTTTGCGGTTGGCATAATTCATCTGTTTTTTCATCTTTTCGTCTGACGGGTATATTTCGGATGGAATACCGGCTTGTCTGAGTTCGTTCAGTAAAGGAAGACAAAATGCCTCTTCATTTTTTCCGAAATTGACAAAAAGTACTTTTGTAGAAACTGTTTGGTCTTTAGGAAATAGATCCATTTGTTCCATCACATCATAAATGCGGTCGGCCCCGAAAGATATTCCGACTCCTGAGATATCGGGAAGCCCGAAAATCCCTGTAAGATCATCATACCTGCCTCCTCCGGTGATGGACCCGATTTGAACATCGTTGGCCTTTACTTCAAAAATTGCTCCTGTATAATAATTGAGACCGCGGGCTAAAGTCAGGTCAAGTTCAATGGCAGTTGTTACCGGACCTTTCTGCAGGTAACTGAAGATTGTTTTAAGTTCTGCAATCCCTCGCATTCCTGTTTGTGATCCGCTGATGACCTGTTCAATCCGGGTGAGCTTTTCTTCATTGGTGCCGGTCAGGGTGATGATAGGCTGCAATTTCCGGATGGCTTCGTCTGAAACTCCTTTTTCCCTGAGTTCTTCATTCACTTTTTCCAGGCCAATCTTTTCAAGTTTGTCAATGGCAATGGTAATATCAATAATTCTGTCTGTCTCTCCAATGGTTTCTGCAATGCCGGCAAGAACTTTCCGGTTGTTTAATTTGATGGTGACACCAATGCCAAGTAGATTGAAAATTTTGTCGACGATCTGGATCAGTTCATATTCATTGAGCAGGGAATCTGAACCGATGATATCCACATCGCATTGGTAGAATTCGCGGTATCTTCCTTTCTGCGGACGGTCGGCTCTCCATACCGGCTGAATCTGAAAGCGCCTGAACGGGAAATTGATTTCACTTTGGTATTGGACTACGTATCTGGCAAATGGTACTGTCAAGTCGTAACGAAGACCTTTTTCTGAGATCTGAGAGGTTGTTTTGTTGCTGTTTCTTGCATTAAGATCTGCTTCATTTGCTTTTGAAAGGTAATCGCCTGAATTTAAAATCTTAAACAGCAGTTTATCACCCTCTTCCCCGTATTTGCCGGTAAGTGTTGTCAGATTTTCCATGGCAGGAGTCTCAATCTGCTCAAAACCGTAGAGTTTGAAAATATCTTTGACGGTATCAAAAATATAGTTTCTCCGAGCCATTTCGGTCGGTGAAAAGTCGCGGGTACCTTTGGGTATGGATGGTTTTTGTGCCATGGTGTTATGCTGTTTTAAGACCGGCAAATTTAATCATTATATCTAAAAAAAGAGGGTGCCTTTCGGGCACCCTCATGATATATTCAGTCAGACAGATTAGTTGAATACATAACGAAGACCCAACTGGATTCCGTATGTTCCTGAAACGGAAGTAGGATCCTGGAAGGAAGTTTTAACGTATTCAGTTCCAATTTTCTGCATAGACACTTTCAGCATACCTGTTGTTGCATCTTTCCCAACAACTGTCAGCGGAGATGAAGTAACTGTGTTTTGGTTCAAACCCCAGCTGGAGTTCAAAAGGTTGGCGAAGTTGACCACGTCAACGGTGAACTGAAGTTTGTTGCCGGTGTTTTTGAATTTCATTTTGAAATCCTGCATCAGTCGGAGGTCAATCCTTTTTTGCCATGGATTATAGGCCGCATAGCGCTCTGCATATTCACCAGCATGTTTGGACAAATAAGGGTCCTGAGCAGCATAAGCGAAATAAGCATCGGCATCAGCTTGTGAAGCCCACAACAGTTCATTCTGATTTTTAGGAATGTAAGCCAATTCGTGGGTGGAAGTTCCGTCCTTGTTCATGTCTCCGTAATAGAGGTAAGAATAGGCACTTCCCTGATAAGCTGTATAGAATACTGAAATTGTTGTTGCGAAATATTTCGCGTAATCGATGGTATAGTTGAATTCGGCAACAATACGGTGAGGACTGTTGTTTGAAGTCAGACCTGTTTCTTCCAAATTGCTCGAATTTTGGATGATACGGTACTGCCATGCTGAGAATGGGTCAGATCCGGTTTTTCCGGTAACTTCGTGTCCCATGCTGCGTGAATAGCCAACCATTCCACTGAATCCTTTGACCTTTGGCAAATCCAATTGAGCAGATAGTGTGTAACCATCGCCTTTTTTGGTATTTTTCATGATCACCACATTCTGGAAAGTCTTGTTGTAATACTTGTCTGCGTTGGTGCTGTTTGACCAGTAAGGACGAGTATTAGGACCTTCAGTGATGGTTGAAGCCGCATTATTCATATTGATATTGTCAAACCAGATAGAATTGATGTCTTTGGTATAAATAGCATCCATGGACAACAACATGTTCAAAGGTAATTTGAGATCCATACCAATGCTGGTACGCCATACCTGTGGAAGTTTGAAGTTTTTATCGATGGCTGCAATTTTTCCTCCAACAACGTTTTTCTGCGGAAAGATATCGGCAATAGCTGAATTTGCCAAAAGTTTGGTTGCATCTGCCTCAAAAGGAATTCTGGCCAATTGTGCCTGACTGGCAGTTCCACCGCTCTGGTTGATTACCAGCTGGTATTGAAGCATACCGCTGTTGGTGGGTTGGTTGGTGAACCATACAAATGGAATACGACCTGTGAAGATTCCCGTACCTCCGCGGATTTTCAGGGATTTGTCACCATTGACATCCCAGTTGAAGCCGAGGCGTGGAGACCACAGAACCTTAACCTTTGGCCAGGTTGACAGGTCAACAGTTTGGTTTTGTTTGAATACCTGACCAGTTAGTCCCGGATTGTCAACCGCGCCACTCAGGTACATCGGAATATCAATACGGACACCTGCTGTAACTTTCAGGTTGTTCAGTGCATTCCACTCATCCTGTACATAGGCAGAAACCTGGCCAAAAGATAGTTTGGCTGAAGGATTGGTATAACCATTGATTGGATAAGTATAGGCAAAGTTGATAGGATCGTAAGTCGGACTGTATGGTTTGTTGGTTCCATCTGTATTCACTCCGGCTCCGTTAATGTAATTTTCAAAAGACGCCTCGTTCTGGAAACGATAATAACCCGATCCCTGACGAAGGTAACTATTTGCAAAATACTGATTCTCATATGAAACGCCGAAAGTCATGGTGTGTTTGTCCATGGTGTAGGTGGCGTTGTCCGTAAGAATAAAGGTGTTGTTATCCACATTGTTCATCCACGAGAAAAGTTCATACCCGGCTGACATGTAAACGTTGCCTTTGGTAGGATCACCAGACATGATATCCACATAAGGGAAAGTACCGCTGTCGGAAGAACGTGGCTGATTGTATTTGGTGTAGGATAACAGTAATTTATTTTGCAGTTGACCGAAACGGCTGTTTAATTCAGCAGAGACGGATTGCATAGTGCTGGTGTTATAATATTGAGAATTTTGGAATGACATACCACCCAGACGTGCATGACGACCGCCTGAAATAGTTGGAGAAGCGTCACCGCTGCTGCTTGGACGACTGACATTTGAACTCTTGGAATAATTGTAACGAACACTCAGTTTGTTGTTTTCGTTGACGTTCCAGTCGATTTTTGCCAGAAATTTGTCATTTTTTTCTTTGTCTCCACCCCAGTTTTCGTAAGGTCCTGTAGCGTAATTCAACTTGGTTTTTAAGAAGTCGGAGAATTTCTGAAGATCTGCTCCCTGCACGAGTGAACTAACATTAGGATCCGCTGCATCACGGCCGGCACCTGCTGCCAGAAGGGTGTTGCCGGGAGTAAGTGTATTTTCACTTTCGCCACTTACAAAGAAGAAAAGTTTGTCTTTGATGATTGGGCCTCCGGCGTTAAAACCGTAAACCTTTTTGGAAGAGTTGGTAAGAGTCAATTCTTTATCCCTGATTTTCTTGCCGTTGAAACTTTGGTCGCGGTAGAAAGAATAAGCTGATCCTTTGACGGTGTTGGTACCACTCTTGGTGACTGCATTGATACCAGCCCCTGTGAAGTTGGACTGACGAACATCATAAGGAGCTACTGCTACCTGGATCTCTTCGATGGCATCCATAGAAATTGGTTCACCGGATACTCCCGGCATACTCCCGGATGAAAGGCCGAAGTTGTTGTTGAAGTTGGCACCGTCAACGGTCACATTGGTCATGTAAGATTCACGTCCAACATAAGATCCTCCACCAGTTGAGAAGGGAGATAGTTTGGTGTAATCACCCAAACTGCGGTTCATGGTAGGAATCATCTCCATGGCACGGGAAGTGATGTTGGAAGAGGCACCTGTTTTCTCTGTTGCAAAGGCAGATGGTTTAATTCCCACCACAGTGACTTCACCTACTTCAGTTGTGTTATCCTTCAGATTGGTGTTCAATACAAAGGTTTCTCCCAATGAGAGGTTAATCTCGGTAAGAGTAGCTTTGTTAAATCCAACGAAAGAGATTTCAACTTTGTAAGGGCCTCCGGTACGCATACCCTGAATGTTGAAACGGCCATCGGCATTGGTAACTGTACCATACCTGGATCCAGATGGAACATGCACCGCAATAACAGCAGCACCGGGAAGTGCCTCGTTGGCACCTGTAATCCTACCACTCATTCCTGCGGTAGTTACCTGAGCCATAACCGATGCAATCATACCTGCAAACAGCACAAGGGTCAAGCAGAGCTTTAGAAAATTGTTTTTCATTAATGATAATTTAAATTACACGTAATTAAGATGATTGATAATCTAATATTTAGTGAGCTTTTTTAACATTTTTTAGCAGAAATAAGTTGAGTTGATTCTTGTAATCAACGCTTTAAAATTCAGAAGAAAATTGTTGTGAGTGCACTCAAATATAGCAATAGCAGTTGATTAAATTCTATGACGTTACTTAGGATTGGTGAATTATTTATTAACTTTTTGGCACTATTTATTAACATTTTTTTACCATTAGGCGCTTTCGTTCCATAATCATTCTGTTCGGTTCGTGATTTAACAGAATGAGTATAGATCTACATTGGGATGATTTTTTACTTTTGCACCTTCTTAAGAACATATACAATGATGGAGTCATTTCAACATATCATCGAAAAATGTGGTTTTGTGGATCTTCCTGTTGAGTCTGGTATAGACTTGAAAGCTGAGATTCTTAGATTGAAAAAGGAGAAAAATGCAGTAATTCTGGGGCATTATTATATTACACCGGAACTGCAGGATATCTCTGATTTTTTGGGGGATTCGCTGGCACTGGCTCAGCAGGCGCAAGCAACAAAAGCAGATATCATCCTGTTTGTAGGTGTCCATTTTATGGCAGAAACTGCAAAAATCCTTAATCCCGGAAAAAAAGTAATTGTACCTGACATGAAGGCAGGTTGTTCCCTGGCAGATTCCACTCCAGGTCCTGATTTTGAGCGTTTTGTCAAACAGCATCCGGATCATGTTGTGATTTCTTATATCAATTGTTCAGCGGAGGTCAAAGCCTTGTCTGATGTGATTGTTACTTCTTCCAATGCCCGGAAAATTGTGGATTCTTTTCTATTGGATCAGAAAATAATTTTTGCCCCGGATAAAAATCTGGGCAACTATCTGAATTCGGTTACAGGAAGGGAGATGGTGCTGTGGGACGGTGCCTGCATGGTCCATGAAAAGTATTCACTTGAGAAAATCATTGCTTTACGAAAAGACCATACTGATGCCGAGTTAATCGCACATCCTGAGTGCGAAAGACCTGTTTTGCTCGTGTCGGATTATATCGGATCGACAACTGCCTTGTTGAATTATGTGTCTCAGAGTAAGTCAAATAAGTTTATTGTAGCGACAGAAAGTGGAATATTGCACCAAATGCAACACAATTGCCCTGATAAAATATTTATACCGGCGCCTTCCATCGATTCTTCATGTGGTTGCAATGATTGCAGTTTCATGAAACTGAATTCGATGAAAAAACTCTATCTGGCATTGAAATATGAGCAGCCTGAGATAATTTTAAGTGAAGATCTGATGACAAAAGCAAAAATGCCCATAATCAAAATGCTGGGGTTGTCTTAATTGTTGTTAAAACCTTGCTTTTGCTTGGGATTAATTGATTGAAGAGTGGTTATATCCTTAAAATTTCTTTTCTTTGTCGCGATGTTTTAGAGTTCTGCTCAAAACTGCTTTAGTAACCTTATATGTGCATGAGAAAAAATAAATTATTCTTCTTAGTCCTCTTTCTTACACTGTTTTGTACCTTTTTTTCCTGTAAGAAAAGCGACAGTACAGATACGACAACAACAGTAACTCCTGCCAATGTATTTAGCGGCAGTATCAATATTTACTCCAGTGGCAATGATACGACTCTCCAACGCTTTCTGGCAGGTAAATATAATACTGTGTCAGGTAGCATCTTGCTTGCTACTTCTGATCCCATTGATTACAAGAAATATTTTGTGAATCTGGTCATGGTTAAGGGATCTGTAACTTTGTATAAAGTTCCGAACAAAGATCTATCCTTTTTGTCACCCCTCAGAAGTATTTCGGGCAGTTTCCAAGTTTCTGCATGTCCTGAACTTACCTCTTTCACGGGTTTAACCTCCCTTGATTCTATTTCTTCATTGATTATCGACAGAAATCCCAAAATGGTCAATTGTCTTGGTTTAGAACAGGTCGTTAATATTTCATCTATCTCAGTGACAGGGAATCCTTCTTTTGCATCCTTTGCCGGACTTCAAAACATTGTAACGATGGCAGGAACGCTGAATGTAACTCAAAATCAGTCACTGCAGTCTTTGATTGGTCTTACTGCCCTGACCTCCATTGGCGGTAATATGAGTATTAGCGAAAATCCAAATATGACCGGATTTACAGGATTGGCTAATTTGCTGGAAATAACCGGAAATTTGATACTGAATTCGTTACCTAAGTTAGCCAGTATTTCCAATCTGATCCCTGTCAATGATACAATCACATCAATTTCAGTGATGGATTGCAACAGTCTTGTCAATTTGCAGGGGCTTAACAATATTCCATGTTTGAAAAGTAATTTGAGTATCATTTCCTGTCTGAATCTTCAGAATCTTTCTGGTCTTGGCAAAATTGATACAATCAGAGGAGTTGTAGAATTGAGCAAACTTGATAATCTTACCTCGTTTACTGGCTTAAATGGTGTCAAGTATATCAGGAAAGATGTTCGGATATCTGAGTGCAATGGACTTGTCGGGATGAGTGGTTTTGCACTTCTTGATAGTATTGGCGGAGATTTTGTGGTGCAGAATAATGACAAACTTATTAATTTCAGTGGTTTTAGCAAAACCAGAACGATTAGAGGTAAAATACAGATTCTTGAAAATGTAGCGTTAAAATCATTGGATGGCCTTGAAAATTTAAAAAATGCACGTAGTTCTTTGGATATTTATTATAACAACGTGCTAACTGGATATTGTGCAATTAAAACCATGAGCCTTTCAGGCTATGGTTATATCAGCCAAAATAAATTCAATCCGACCTGGGCGCAAATTGTGGCCGGTGATTGCTCGCGTTAAACCTGCAAGGATTTTAGGAATTTCGAATTAGATCTTCCTGAAAAGAAAAGCGCCCGTCAGATTCTTTCGTATCTGACGGGCGCTTTTGTATGTTTGAAATTATACTTTTGAATCGCTTGACTATTCAATGATATCAGTCCAACCATAGGGGTCCGGTTCAGTCCCGTATTGAATCCCTCTTAGTTTTTCATACAATTGAACACTTAATTTTCCCGGTTCAGATCCATACAGATATTCTTTGTCCAGATCAGCATCATACACTCTTTTGATGGGGGAGATAACTGCAGCGGTACCGCAAGCTCCTACTTCATCAAATTCAGCAAGCTCTTCGGCAAGTATCGGACGCACTTCAACTTCAAGACCCATGTCTTCGGCGAGTTGCCTTAAACTCATGTTGGTGATGGAGGGCAATATGGATGTTGATTTGGGTGTGATGTATTTGTTCTGCTTAATTCCGAAAAAATTGGCAGGTCCACATTCATCCAGGTATTTTTTCTCCTTTGCGTCGAGGTACAATACGGAAGAGAATCCATTTGCATGCGCTCTCTGTCCGGCAACCAGACTTGCAGCATAATTTCCTCCTACTTTGATTGTTCCTGTCCCAAGTGGCGCGGCACGGTCATATTCGCGGTAAATAACCAATTCTGTCGGTTTGAAGCCTTCCTTGAAATAGGGGCCCACCGGCATTACAAATATCATGAAGAGATATTCGTCTGCAGGTTTAACTCCTATTTGAGCACCAGTGCCAATCAGTAGCGGTCGGATATATAGTGACGCTCCTGATTCAAAAGGAGGCACAAATTTCTCGTTGAGAAGTACCACTTTTTTGACTGCTTCCATAAAAAGGGATTCAGGAACTTCTGCCATCATTACACCTTCGGCAGAACGTTGCATTCTTTTGGCGTTTTCGACCATTCGGAAAACGCGAATTTTCCCGTCTTTTCCCCTGAATGCCTTCAGTCCTTCAAATGCCTCCTGACCGTAATGCAGGGCAGTTGCGGCCATATGTATATTAATCGTATCAGAATCACTTACTTCCAGTTCTCCCCATTTTCCGTTGCGATACCAGCTCCGGACATTAAAATCAGTTTTACTGAATCCAAAGCCGAGATTTTTCCAGTCGATTGCCTCCATTGTAGAATATTTTACCACAAAATTAAACTATTCTTTTATTTAAACTATTCTTAACCCAGTCTGTTCGATTTTTTTTTCGGGGAATAACTAGAAAGCACGAACCATTTGTTCCTATTGTCCAATAGAAAATGGTATATTTTTTCTTTGGGACCTTAGTGAGCTTAGCGTAATACTTACACAAAATTGCACGACACAAACAAAAAACCGACTGAATAGGTAGAACTCCCTTTAATTACTACCCAGGTAAGCATACCTGGCAGTTTTTATTAATTAATAATAGATCTTACACATTCCATCATCTCCTTTCTGATCCCGGAAACGGCATTTTCGTTGTTGGTCACGTCAATTACCTTTCTGCTTAAACCAAGCTTCATTTCACGGTCACTCTGGTCAATCAAACTGTTCAATGATTGCAGAAGATGTTCTATTTTTTGGCGGGCTTCTGTTTTGATTGGAGATGCATTATTTTTTAAAGCCGCTTTCAGGTTGGTCAGTATCCTGTAGTCTTCTACTCCTTCACGAACTGCCTCCCATCTTCGTGAGTTGACAGGCTTGCCGGCTCCTGGATACACCAGCGGATATTCGAGAAGGATTCTTCCCCACATGTCATCTCCGAGGTTGTAGCTCCAATATCCAATTCCAGTTGAATTCCACCTGAATGCTGCCAGCGCAGAGATCCGATACTGACCGATGATGTTGATGTTTTTTGTATTGGCTCCCATTGGCCTTGCATAAGAATAAGAGCAATCGTATGTCCAGAACATTCCCCCTTGATCATTCCGAATGATGTCCATCACTTCGTTTTTATCAGGAAGTACGTTGTATCCGATACACCAGACATCAACATATGGCTGCATCGCTTTGAACATAGGGGCTTCTCCGCCTCCATCGATGTAGACCAGCAATTCGGGATCTTTTGCCTTCACCATTTTGGCAAATGAGATCACTTTGTTAATCTGTGTCCATCCGGAACCTCCAGGTTCATCGTATGGATAAAAAGCGAAATGCTTTTTGTCAATGCCCTTTAAGGCCAAATGTTCTGTCAGCTTTTCGAGATATTGGCTCAGTTGATTATTGGGTTTTCCCAATTCTGATTCAGTCAACATATCCGGCAAGCCCGATAAAAGGAGGAATACATCGTTTCCTTTCAGTTCATTAACTATCATGTCCATTTTGGTGAAATCAACCATAAATGGATTACTGTTCGTTTTACCCTGTGGCACGATGAAAACGGTGCTTCCATGATCCAGTAAATTACGAATGGAAGGTGCGTCATAATTGGCCCAGGCACAAAGCCTGATCGAACCCTGGGGAGCCATTGGGTAATTCAGAATTTCAAGCTCAATGTCTGCATGTACAACCGGTAGTGGTACATTTTGCAGGCTTTTGGGTCCGTTCTGAACATTCATGCCATTCAAAGTCTGGATGGAAAGTGGAATTTTATAATGCCCCGATTTCATATTTGCAGAGGAGGTCAACGTAATCCATATCTCTTCCGTGCTGAAAGGTTGGACATTAAAAGTCCTGCTTTCGCCAAGTTCCGGGAGGGCATCCCATGAAGGCGTACCAAGACCGTCCATGGTTGGAACGGAGTGCTGTAATACCATATTCAACCCTTCCGGTAAAGAATCTGCCACAATGCGCGCAGTTGCTGCCCTTCCCATCAGATTGAACAGATTGAGCGAAACTGGTTCATTCTCTCCTGCAACCATGGATCTGGATAATGTGATACTACTTATTGCGATGGATGGCAGTTCCTCTTCACGATCTCTATTCTCCCAGAGTTTGCCCTCAAATGGCAGGATGGAGGTATTGGGTGCAAGTCGCAGGGATGCTTCGGCAAGTTCTGCAATTTTGATGGCTTTTTTGGCTTTTTGTGTCAGCTGCAGGCTTTTCATGGTAACATCCTGTTGGGATTGGTTGCCTGCGAGTGACAGTTCCTGTAGTGGTTGGAGAACCTTGTATGTCCTACTCAGTTTTTCTGCTTCAAACAGCAATGCATCAGAAAGATCCGGTCTTTGCAATGCCGTTTTTTCGCTGGCCGATTTTAATCTGCTGATGGAAGATTGGACCAATGATTTTTCATTGAGAAACGGAGTCAGATTGATGTCACGTTTTCCGGTTAGCAGCGTTTTCCCGGCAGGTGATGTAAGTTTCCAGTTAAATTGATAGGTTCCCGGCGCTGAACCGTTGAATGGGAGGCTGATCTGGCTATGATGTCCTGCTAGTTTGGAAGAAACAGACTGGTATTTTCCATCGGGATGTCGACAAGAAGCTTCGATGTTTATCAATTCTTCAGTCGTTTCGGGATTGTATATGTCAAAGCAGATATCTTCCCCGAGGTACAGCTCATTCCATGTTAGATGGGAGGGAACCATGCTCAGCTGACTTTTTGAAGTGAGGCCCGTCCAGAAGTTTTGTTTGGATTGATTTCCGCCATAAGTGATCCATTGTTTACTTGTATTGATCGGTGCAGATGTTTTGAAACAATAAACCAAACCACTTTCACCACCGGAGATGGCCATCTCCATTCCCTGAGTCTTCTTTGATATTTCACCAAACGTAGGAGTTTCGTTGATGGTGCGATGTCCGAAATTGAAGTCGTATACGGTAGCTCCATTTACGTCAATGGCTTGAAGGTGACCATCCTGAGTGCTGAATACGTATTCAGGTTGACCATCGCCGTTCAGATCGGCAATGGCACCTGAGGCCAGTGTGCGACCCTGCATATCAATGTTCCATAGAACCTGACCGTTTTCCGAAAAACGATAAATGACCCCCAGTTGGGTAATCAGGAATAGATCAGCGACACCGTCCTGATCTATATCTCCTACAGATAGGGTAGAAGCGACAGCACCTTTGACGCTTTTGACCCACAGTTGAGTTCCAGATCCGGAGAAACAGAATGCTTCGCCATTGTTCGTTGCTGCGAAAATCCGGGGTTGGCCATCAGAACCAATATAAATTACAGGTGCTGCATTGCCCCATGTCTGACTAATTCCCCCGATATTTTTGGACCAGTATGGAGAACCATCGGAATGGAGCACAGTCAATGTGCCATTTGTCGTCAGATAAGCAATCTCCAAACCTTTTATTCCATCAAGATCACCAATGGCAGCACCGGAAGGTTTTCCATCTACTGAAGATTTCCAAACCATTTTACCCGTAAGTGCATCCATGGCGAAGATTGAGCCGGATTCATCACCCTGGACCACAACGGATATACCGTCTTCTTTAAGTTCCGCCAATGCGGGTGCTGACCAGGAGGTGGCTGCAGCAAGCTTTGACTCCCATACCACTTTGCCATTTTTGTCGTGACATCTTAGAAATCCTGAGTTGTCCGAAGTGTAAATTAAGGGAGGCTGACCTTTTTTCTCGAGTACGGAAGGCGACATCATGTATCTTCCGGCGCTTCTGTATTTCCAGATTTCTTTGCCTTCGCCGTCAAGTGCAATCAACTCCTCCCTGCCGGCAATAATTACCTGGTATTCAGAGTTGCTTGTCAGGTGTGCAAGTACCGGACTGTTTTCCAAAAAAGTTTTGACATCTGTTTTCCACAGTTGGGAAAGACTGACTTGATTGCTTTGAGCAAAAAGTGAACCCGATGACAACAACAAGGTTGTCATTAGAAACCGAAAAGGGGAGAGTTTTAGTTTCATCGTTGTTTAGGAATGTTTTAATTTGACAATTAGATAGTAGCGTTCGTATAATTAATTCATAAGTTGGTTTTCAAACAATACAATGAAAATAGCCTCATGTGCATTTCATTTTTTTGACCATTGTTCATGAGTTATTTTGTATAGGTGCACCCCGTATGGTTCATAATTTTCGGTAAATGTGTTGCCGGTGATTTGGATGGATCTGTTTTCAAACAAAACGTCAGCTGCTCCCACCGGAAAGCCGGCCAATATTTCCACTTTGACCGGATAATGTTCCGTATTGGCAGTAAAGATCCAAACAGTATCCTTTTCCTGTTTGGTAATTACTTCAATACCGTTGTTTATTGTATGACCCATTTCGATGTACTTGAACCTCATCGTATTGGGCTGGTCAGGCAATGACAGTATTTTTTCGAGTGAGGAGAGATTCTTTACGACTCTATCAAGGTTTTTTAGGAAAGGATGTCCGTAAGGAGTATAGGCGGTTCCCCACCAAATCAGTCCGTTGGCACCATGAATGATTGCATTCCATGCCATGAACCAGCTTTCATGATAATCCGGATAAAGTATTTTAGTGCTGTCTCTTTCGGCAGCAGTCCTGAGCATTTCCCACGCAAAACCTTGCAATACCATCAGCAATGGACGATTTGGTCCGCATACCATTCTCATTTTATCCACATAATCTCCTACCTGACTCAGGGTTGAATTGGCCAGATCACCTTGTCGTCCATCGGGATTAAGCGCATACATCGCTTTGATCCCTTGCGGGATTACCGGATAAATATCACACGCGGTAATGTCATTTGAATTGTTGTAGCGACGCATGGTCTCCACCAGATTCACCGGTGCATGGTTGAGGTAGATGGGATGATTCGGGTCTGAATTGACAACTGAATCATGTGTCTCTTTCATGATTTCCGGAATAATTCTCAACTTGTTGCTGTTCCATGTGTAAGCAGGTTCATCTGCGAGTTCCCAGGCCAACAGGGAAGAATGATTTTTTAAATCGTCCATCTTTTTCCTGATTGGTAACCATGAATCCTCCCTATGCAGCGTATCCAAAGTGCCCAGGGTCACCCAGCACATTATTCCTGCAGCTTTTGCCGAATCAAGCGACCTTGTGTCGGCAGGCAAACTTACCAGATTGTACCCTTTACTGACCAAAGATTCGAATGCATTTGACTGAATTGGCTTTTGATAAAGTCCCAGTATGAATTTGCGTTGATCATTGACTATAATCATTCCGTCATTGGCATAGGCTGGATTTTTTTTCTTGACGGGCAAACAACCCGCAATAAGCTGAAAGACAATGACAATAAAAATGCCAAAGCAGATTCTCATTGTAACTGATTTTTTAGGGTGCAGCATTCGTTCAAACTCCATATTGCGAAATAATTAATATTCTGTCACTATTTAATCCAATTAATAATCAATTTCTTACTAAATATTAACTATTTATATTTTTTGTAAACGAACTTGTTTTTTAATCTACAGGATGCCTTCGACTTATTAACATTTGTTGATATGTACAGTTGATACTAGGTTCGTAATAAACAGGTGAAAAAATTGGAGCGAATGCATCTGATGTATTATATTTGATTCATCAGGTCAGCCATAAAAGGTCACCCAAAAAT
>JBAXUL010000035.1:0-34109 GCA_037129695.1 Prolixibacteraceae bacterium | reverse complement strand
AACCAGGGCCACACTCCTCAGACAAAAGGCTGAAGAGTTATTGAAATTGCAGGAAAATATTGCTCAAACCAATACTAATGAGGCCTATAGTTCAGAAGTAATTAGACTTTTGCACGAAATTCAAGTGTTCCAGATTGAACTTGAAATGATCAATGACGAACTCACCGAGTCTCAGGCGGAGAGTAGCTTAAATGCCAGGAAATATGCTGATTTGTTTGATTTTGCACCAACTGGTTATTTTGTGCTTTCAAGAGAGGGTAAATTGATGGAGGTAAACCTGACAGGAGCAAAAATGTTGGGTAAAAGTCGCTCAGTTCTCAAAAACACACGTTTTTCAAGTTTCCTGACTTTTGATCAACGAATATTATTTCAGACTTTCCTGGATAGAATTTTCAATCAACAAACCACTGATTCTTCAGAATTTACGATGCTGAGCTCTGATCAACAGGTCAAAAATATTCACGTTGTTGGCTCAGTCAATCAGGAGACCCGGCAATGTTTCTTAACTGTCAGTGATATTTCCGATCTGATTCAGACAAAAGAAAGCCTGCTTAAGAGTGAAAAAAGGTATCGGACTTTGTTTGTCGACTCACCAGACGCCTATCTGATCATTGTAGATGGTGTGATCACTGACTGCAACCGGACAGCAGAGAACATGCTTCTCATGAATCGTTTGGAAATTATTGGGAAAGCGCCTGAAGACATTTCACCTGAATTTCAGCCAGATGGCATAAAATCTTCAGAATCGGCAAGTAAAAAATTAGCCCAGGCCTTGCTACAAGGTAAAAATACTTTTGAATGGACGCATCGTGCCTCTGATGGTTCTGAATTCATTGTTGAAGTCTCAATCGTAGCAATGGATTTTGCTGGGAAGCAAGCAATTTTCACTTCGTGGCGGGATATTCAAGCCCGGAAAACTGCAGAAAGATCATTGTCTGATAACGAGACAAAATTCCGTTCGCTCTTTGAATCAATGGCGCTTGGAGTTATTTACCAAGGTATGGACGGATCCATCCTGTCAGCCAATCCTGCAGCAGAAAATATTCTGGGAATTACGATAGATCAGATGCAGGGGCGTACCTCCCTTGACCCGCGATGGAAAACCATACATGAAGACGGAACGGAATATCCCGGGCAAACTCATCCGGCAATTGTGGCCCTGCAAACTGGGAATGAGGTCACTGAATCGAGCATGGGGGTTTTCAATCCGAAATTGGAACGATATACCTGGATTAAGATTATTGCTACACCTCTGTTCTTGTCAGGTCAGGAAAAACCATTCCAGGTTTTTTCAACCTTCGAGGATATTACCGAGCAAAAAAAGGCAGAGGAGGCATTAAAAGAAAATGAATTGCGGTTTAGAACGCTGGCGGATTCGGGCCAGGCATTGATTTGGACCGCTGCCCCAGATAAAAAGTGTGATTATTTCAATAAGGTTTGGCTTGATTTTACAGGAAGAACAATCGAAGAGGAGTTGGGTGACGGATGGGCTGAAGGAGTTCATCCGGAAGATCTGGAAAGATGTTTCGAGGTTTATTCTACATCGTTCGAAAAGCATGAGCCATTTAATATGGCCTATCGCCTCAGGCGCCATGATGGAGAGTATTGCTGGTTGCAGGACAGCGGAATGCCAAGGTACGATCTTCATGGTAATTTTTTAGGCTATATTGGTCATTGTCTTGAAATCTCTGATCTTATCAATGCCAAAAATGCGCTAAAAAAGAGTGAAGAAGTATACCGTTTTATCACAGAAAGATCGAATGACCTGATTTTTGTTTTCAGATTAAAACCGGAAATAGGATTTGAGTATGTGAGTCCTTCCGCCGAAAGAATAACAGGCTATACGGTAGAAGACCATTACAATGATCCGGAGTTGGGTATGAAGATGGTCCATCCTGATGACCGGCCGCTTTTAATATCCATGCAGCACGGGGAGATTGAGACAGGAATTCTTAGGTTGCGCTGGATAAAAAAGGATGGAAGTATTATCTGGACGGAATCACAAAATATTCCCATATATGATAATAATGGTGAATTAACAGGCATCCAGGGGAAAGCAACAGAAATTTCTGAGCGTGTGAGAACCGAACAAATCATGGATACACGACTTCAGTTAACCGAATTTGCCTATACGCATTCGAAGGATGAATTACAACAAAGGTTGCTTGATGAACTGGAAAAATTAACTGAAAGTAACATTGGATTTTTCCATTCTGTAAATCATGATGAAAATTCGCTCGAACTTCAAAGCTGGTCGACCAATACGTTGCTCCACATGTGTAAGGCCGAAGGATTCGGGATGCATTACAGTATCGCTCATGCTGGAGTTTGGGCGGAATGTGTCAGTGCCAGAAAGGCGGTAATTCACAACGATTATTTAAGCTTAACCAACCGCAAAGGCATGCCGGAAGGTCATTCTACGGTTACTCGTCAGCTTGTGGTGCCGGTAATTAGAAACGAAAAGATTGTCGCAATTGTTGGAATTGGAAATAAATCAATTAATTATGACAATTGGGATGTTGAAATTGCGACTAAACTGGCGGATCTAACCTGGGATATATGTGAAGTAAAACGTATAGAGGAGGACCTCTTCAAACTTTCACAGGCAATTTCTCAAAGTCCGGTGATGACAGTGATCACTAATCTTAACAGTGAAATTGAATACATTAATCCTGCCGTCACGAAAATGACAGGATATTCCAAAGAAGAACTTATTGGCAAAAATCCAAGGATTTTTCATGCCGGAACTACCAATAATAAATCCGGAATCAATCTGAAAGAGATGTTGACTTCGGGGAAGGAATGGAATGGGGAATTTCTGAACAAGAAAAAAGACGGTGATATCTACTGGGTAACTGCATCCATATCCCCGGTCATCAACGCAGAAGGTAAGACTACGCACTACATTGCTGTGGAGGAAGACATCACTGAAAGGAAGCTAAGTGAACATAAGATTCTGGAATTAAATGCAAGTCTGGAAATGAGAATTGAGCGAAGAACGAATCAGCTCAAGGATCTGAATGTCAATCTTGAGCATGAAATTGAACAGCACAAGATGACAGAGATGGCATTGAATGAAAGTCGGGAGCAACTTGATTTGATCATCAAAGGCTCCAATGATGCTCCCTGGGACTGGAACCTGAATTCTGATAATTTATATTATTCCGAAAAATGGTGGCAGCAAGTTGGCTATGCAAAAGATGAAATTCCAGCTGACAGTAATCTTTGGCGTACGCTGATGCACCCTGACGATATTGACCAGGCGGATCGGATTCTCCAGGCTGCACTGGAAAGCGATCAACAAAGTTACGAAGCCGAATTTAGGTTGTTTCACAGAAAGGGTCACTATGTGCCTATCCTTTCCCGTGGATTTATCAGCAGAGATGAAACAGGAAAACCAATTCGTGTAACAGGTACCAATTTGGATTTGACCGAACGCAAAAAGGCGGAAGAGACGTTGATTTGGAACAAGACGCTGCTTGAATTGATGTCAAATTCTTCGCCTTTTGGATTTTTGGTGGTCAATAACCGAACCGACGAAATTATGCATTTCAATCATCGCTTCTGCGAGATTTGGGAGATTGAGCATATCGAGGATCAGATGCATCGCGGGGAATTAAAAAATAACGACATCATTCCTTATTGCTTGCCAGTTTTGGCCGATATTCCGGCTTTTGCCGAATCATGCAAGCCTCTCCAGGAAGAAGAAAATCGCATTGTTCTGCTTGATTTGATTGCATTTACTGAAAACCGCACCATTCAAAGGTTTTCAACACAGATCAGGGGTGCAAATGATGAATATTTCGGAAGATTTTACATTTTCGAGGATGTGACTGCACGAAAGGTAGCGGAGAATGAATTGATGGAGGCTAAAATGGAGGCAGAAAAGGCCAACCAAGCCAAGAGTGAATTTCTCTCCCGCATGAGTCATGAACTCAGGACACCTATGAACTCAATTCTTGGTTTTGCGCAGTTGCTTGATATGCAAGATCTTAATCAAGGTCAGAAGAGAGGAGTCGGTCATATTTTGAAGGCAGGGAAACACCTCCTTGATATGATCAATGAAGTACTGGATATTTCCCGCATTGAAGCAGGTCAGTTATCTCTGTCTATTGGTCCAGTCAATGTAAATAAGCTAGTTTCCGGCATGATGGATATTGTGAAACCCATCGCCACAGATTACAATATCTCGCTCAATCATATCAATGATCTTCAGGAAGTTTTTTACGTCAGAGCTGACGAGCAAAGAATGAACCAGGTCATTTTAAATTTGCTGAATAATGCCATTAAATACAACGTAAACGGAGGATCTGTTGTTGTTCACTGTAGTTTGCAGGTTTCAAGCGAAAACGAATCTACAGAATATGTCAGGATTTCAGTTACGGACACCGGGAAAGGCATATCAGAGGAAAATATTTCAAGACTTTTTGTTCCGTTTGAAAGAATAGGTGCAGAAATGAGCATCATTGAAGGGACCGGACTGGGATTGACTGTTGTGAAGAAACTATTGGATGCAATGGGAGGGAGGATTGGGGTTGAAAGCACCCCAGATGTCGGGTCCACATTCTGGATTGAGCTTGTCAGGAGCGAAAATAATTCAGAAACAGTTGCCAGACATATTGATAAATCAAGTTCAGAATTCCAAAAGACAAAAAGATATGGAACGATTCTTAATGTTGAGGATAATCAGTCAAGTTCCGAATTGATTCAAGTGATCATTGAGAACTATCATCATGGAATAAACCTTATTTCGGCCTCTAATGGATCGCAGGCAGTAACCTTAGCGAAAGAATATTCTCCTGACCTAATCCTTCTCGATCTGAATCTTCCGGATATCCATGGCAAGGAAATCCTGAGCATTCTGAAAATGGACGATCAAACAAAACACATTCCTGTTATCATTGTCAGTGCGGACGCCATGCCAATTCAAATTCAGGCATTGATGAACGATGGTGCAAACCAATATCTAACGAAACCAATTAATGTTGAGCGTTTTAACCGTATTATCCACGAAATTATCCCTGGTGATCTAACGGATTAAGCGAGAAAAGTTTTGAATAATTGGATATGAAGTATCAAATGTGAATTATTTTTGACGATTGAAATGACTTTCCAATTGACTGATCAGGAAAATCAAATCATTTCAAACCATGTTTATTTGTGCCAAAATCATAAATATTTTATGAGAATGCACCCATATACTGTTGGAGACAGGCATAGGTGCAGAACTAATTAACGAAATGCGCTGCCTTTCACTATACAACAGAGGTAAATTCTTTGCAAAATCCATCGGCTAATTAGAAAATTTAAGTAGTTTTAGCAGCCATAATAATAACAATATGCTTTGTTTATATGCATGAAATATAGACGATTAAATATCTGAAATTATATTTGTCTTCAATTTTGTCTCACAATTTTCACCCTTTTATTCATCGAACTTTCATTAAGCTTATAAGCATGAAAAAAATGTTTTTTGGCCTTGGACTAGCTAGTCTTTTGTTGATTAATACTCATTCAATTGCTGTCGAAGGACCTGCAGGAACTATTTCCCCAAACAGTTTTGGGGATAAGTTGGCAAAACCCTCAATTGTCAAAAAGTCGATGGGTGAAGCCGAAGGTCAGGAAATCTTCGAATATACACTTACGAACAGCAGTGGCATGCAGGTTAAGGCGATTAATTTTGGAGGTAAGATTACAGATATCATCACTCCTGATAAGTATGGTGAAATGGGAAGTGTGGTTCTCGGTTTCGATTCGATTAAATCATATACCGACCTGACCAGTCCCAGCATCGGCGCAACCATAGGGCGTGTTGGTAACCGTATTTCAAACAAAAAATTCACCCTCGACGGTAAAGATTACAACCTTACTGGCAATATCCATGGTGGATTGAAGGGATTCAACAAAAGATTCTGGAACATTGAGGAGATGCCCGCAAACAAGGAAGTGGCTCTTAAAATGAGCTATCTTAGCAAAGATGGAGAGGAAGGCTATCCCGGCAACCTTCATGTAACAGTGACTTTTGTGCTTACCAACGACAATGAGCTCAAAATAAATTATGCCGCAACAACAGACAAAGCCACCCCTGTCGTATTGACTAATCATAGTTATTTTAATCTTTCAGGTGGCAAAGAGGCTAAAATATTGAATACGGAAGTAACCATTTTTGCCGACAAGTATCTGGAGGCGAACAAGGAGATGATCCCTACCGGGAATATTCTGAGGGTAAAAGGAACGCCTTTTGATTTTACATCTCCTCAGCCAATTGGCAAACGAATTGAAGACAACAATGAACAATTGACCGCCGCAAAGGGCTATGACCTTTCCTATGTTTTAAGGAATCAACCGGGCAAGTCTATATTGGCAGCAAATGCCTTTGATCCTGAAACCGGAAGGTTTTTGCAGGTATACACCACAGAACCTGGTATTATATTCTACACCGCGAACAACCTGAGTGAAAAAGTGATAGGCAGGGGTGGTCGGCAATTTGTGAAAAACGCTGGATTTTGCTTCGAAACGCAGCATTTTCCAGATTCTCCCAATCAGCCAAAATTTCCGAATACGATATTAAGACCAGGGCAAACTTTTAATTCTCAGACCATTTTCAAGTTTTCGGTAAGGAAATAACAATCCCGGTTTGAACTTTTTGATGAATTCTGATAATCCCATCAATTAGATCGAAATGTTGATTTGGAGTTTAGCGAATGCTCTTTAATCAGAACCCGATCCATACATTGTTCATCCTGATCGGCTGATGCACGCTTTGCGGTTGATACAATTTTAGTGCACAACTGTTCACTCCTTTAAAATTCTCTGGTTTCAGTTTCAGCTTGTAGAAAACCTGGTTAATATCCGTCTTGATACCATATTCCATTTGCCAGCCGTACCTGTTGTAGAATTTCACCAAAAGCTGGTTTTTCCCCAGTTTCAGCGGTAGCAAAACAGTCTCTTTGTTTAGCCGGCTTCCCCGAGGATTGTTGTGCTTGACCAGATTTTCGCCGTTCAGCCAAACCTGGATACCATCGCCGCTGAAAAGCTCAACCAGTTGATTGAGTGTTTTTTCGCTGGTAATTTCCTGGAGAATATACCAGGATTGAAATGGTTTTGATCCCATGGATGCTGTATTGCCGTAAGTAGGCTTGGGAATCAGGTTCCATTTTATGGGTTTATCCTGTGACCATGCCTTTGTTGTATTTATTTCAGAGGAAACTTGCCCGGGGGTTTCTTCAAAACCCGAACGCACCGGTCCGTAAGAATATTGGTTTGTCCACAGGATGGCACCGGGATTGTCGTTCAACGGGATCTTCTCCTTGCTTTCCAGCCTGACTATTTCACTCGTGCCATTCCAGTCAAGTTCGACCTCTCTTCCCAACTCCTGAGCCGTATAGAAAATAGCAGGCGTTGAACTTTTCTGATTTCTGCTGAAATTCCATGTCTGTTTCACGACGCTGCGATGGTTGTTGTAGTAGTCGATGCAGGAATAGCTGTAATGCCTGATAGAATTGAGGTAATTGAGGGTTATCGATTTCCCGCGGATCACCTTTTCAGGTGCCATCCGGTACTTTCCTTCAAATTCAACTTTGATGACGCGGATGTCAGAACTTTGATCCGGTGAATCAGGAACAGAAATCGTCAGTTTCCCATTTTTTATTTGTGTCTTTAGGGTTGTCCGGTCATCATTCAGAAAGGATGTTCGCCTGATTTTGCCCGAAATATCAGGAAGTACGATGCCGGCAGCAGGTTTCCCGCTCAGGATGAGGTAAAGGGAATGATCTTTCGTCGTAATTTCACCCCAATCAAAGGATACCGGAAAAGGATTTGCACCGGTTCCATAAATGGCCTCCCCGTTTTTCTTCAGCCATTCGCCGATGCCGGTGAGTACTTCTGCCTCGTAAGGAACAACGGTTCCGTCTCCTTTGGGACCGATGTTTAGCAGGTAATTGCCTCCATTGCTCACCACCCTGATCAGGCTTAATAGTTTTTCATGTATTTTGGCGGCAGAATTTTCCCGTTTTTGCCAGGAACGGTAGCCCCACGTTTCGTCGAACATGGATGCCGGAGTTTGCCAGGGGGTATCAATTTTATAGCCGGGGTATTCGTTGTCGCCCATCACACAGAAATCATAGGCATCATTTCCGAGTCGTCCGCTCACCATGCAGTTTGGCTGCAAATGGTGTACAAGGTCATACATTTCGTGACTTTGCAGAGCGGACAGTGATCCCATGTCAAACCAGAGTTCCGAGATAGTACCGTAATTGGTCAAAAGTTCTGTGACCTGTTTTTTGTTGTAAGCATGGTGATCGGCAGTGATGGGGTTCGCGTTGTGGTCGAAAAATGGATGAAGGGTATAGTCAATGAGCGAAAAATAGAACCCGAGTTGGAGGCCCTGTTTTTTACAGGCTTCTGACAATTCTTTCAGTACATCCCGCTTGAAAGGTGTCGCATCCACAATGTTGAACCGGGTGGTGGCTGTTTTGAACATACAAAAGCCGTCGTGGTGTTTGGAAGTAATAACAATAGATCGCATACCGGCCTTTTTTGCCAGGGAAACAATCTCATCTGCATTCCATTTGGCCGGATTAAACCGGGAAGGGACCTCCTCATACACATCGGCATAAATTCCGGCATGGGCCTGAATTTGCTCGCTGTATCCCCTGACTACCGGTTCTCCGTCCCAGACTCCTCCAAGTTCGGAATAAACGCCAAAATGAATAAACATGGAGTATTTGTTGTCGTGCCAGGATTTAAGGGCCGCAGCATCGGGCTGCGCGTGTAAGGATCCAACCTGAAGAATAGAAAAGAGACAAATGAGGTATGCTTTTTTCATCAATAAAGTCTGTTAAGATTTTGAAAATACCTATGCCGGAGGCATAAAATGTGGGTAGAAAGTATATGTTGGATAGTCCATTTCGTCCCGGACGGGACGATACATCCACAATTTGTATATTTTCTACCTACATTAAATCCCTATCGGGATCTGGCACATTATATTTTAGCAATTTATTAAACAGATTTCTATTTTATCGGCGTTAGAATGATGTTCCTGTAATCTATCGGACCGTGATCTCCCTGAAGCAGCAGAGGTCCCGGTTGACCTTCCTTGCTGTCAATTGCACCGCCTGTAATGCCGGGAATTTCCTGGTTACTTATTACAAGTTGATTGTTGGCTATGATGGTGACCATCCTGCCTCTCAGTGTAATATCGTAGGATTGCCAGACCCCTGGGTCTTTGGCTACCATTTCACTTGGTGTCAAAAAACCATAAACGGCTCCGAGATGGCCCACCCACGGATCCATACCTTTGCTGTCGTCGATCTGAACCTCATAACGTCCGCGAAGATAGACTCCGCTGTTGCTCTCTTTCTCGTACCGGAATTCAATGTGTAGTTTGAAGTCGGTAAAACTCATGTCTGAGACCAAATTGGAGCCTGATTTTCTGCTTCTTAGAATTCCATCTTCAACAATCCACTGATTTTGGCCTGTTGCATGCCATCCCTTCAGATTCAATCCGTTGAAAAGCGTGATTGGCTCACCCCAGACCGGATCGCCTTCCCTTTTCAGGGCAGGTGCCTTTTCGGCAGTCCAGTTGTATTTTTTTCCGTCTGTATAAATCAGGGTACCCGATAATCCTTGTTGGGTGAATGCACCTTCAAATTCCAGATCTCTTGATTCTGATTCCCATTGTGGAGGAATTTTGAAGCTGAATTTTTCTCCATCAAAGTTTACTTTTGAAACAGGGCGGGCGCTTCCGTTGGCATAGACGAACCTGCCGACAAGCGTATGCAAACCGGAATGTTCCACTTCAAGCCAGGACGGGCATTCTTTGCCATCCATCATAAGGGTCATGTCCCATCGACCTTCCAGTACCGACACTTTTTTTAAGGTGGAATACTGACCTTTTGAAACGAAAGCAGATAAAACCATCATAACCAGCACAAAGAGATGTCCGGATGAGAGGATTCGTAAATCGGATAATTTTTTCATAATTTGTATTGATTTGGATGAGTTATTCTCTGTGATATTACATCAATTTTATCTTGCAAAGTACGCAAAGCAAAGCAAAAAGCATCGCACAAATATTGCTTTTCTTCCCGAACGACTTGGGGACATTATTAAATTATCTGCACCTGCTTTTACTTAAACAAGGGATGACTTATGTGTGAATGAGCGAATTTAAGAACTAATAAATAAATAATGGAGACAGGACCGTGCATTTTTTACACGCATCCAACTGAATCAAAAAATTCCTAATTTTCCAATGAATTAACTCAACTTAACATGACCAAATTAATCTGCCTGTTTCCTTTGATGCTGGGTCTTTCTTTTTTCGTCCGGGGCCAATATACCACACAGAATGCGCATTCCCATAATGATTATGCACAAAAGTCCCCATTTTTTCTGGCCTACAATGCGCATTTCGGATCCATTGAAGCGGACATCTGGGCAGTAGAAGGGAAGCTGTTTGTGGCACACAGTAAACAGGAAATAACACTGGTAAGAACTTTGGATCAGCTTTATTTGCAGCCAATTGTGACCTTGTTCAAAAAGAACGGGGGGCATGCCTGGAATGACTCTCCGGCTTCATTTCAGTTGCTGATTGATTTGAAGACAGAGGTGGAACCTACGCTTTCGCTGCTGGTGGAACAATTGAAGAAATACCCTGAAGTTTTTGACCCGGCGGTTAATCCACATGCTATACACGTTACCATCACCGGTAACAGACCTGATCCTGCAGGATTTAAAGACTACCCTGAATTGATCTCCTTCGATGGAAATGTGAACCTGAAATATGACAAGGAACAATTGAAACGAATTGCCTTGTACAGCGAGAATCTTGGTAGTTTTACCCGGTGGAAGGGTACTGAAGCAATTCCAGCCAAGGAAAATGCCAAAGTTCAGCAAATCATTGACTCGGTGCATGGAATTGGCAAAGGAATCAGATTCTGGAACGCACCTGATACCCAGGATGCCTGGAAAACCCTGATGAAAATGAAAGTGAACTTCATCAATACCGACCATATCCCTGAATTGAGCTCTTTTTTGGAAACCAATAAAAACTGAATGCCATGAATTCAAGGCATGACTTCTTCCGCAAACTGTCTTGCTGACAGGTGTTGCAAGGTTACCTGTTGTCGAGACTCTTGCAGAGGTTTTGGACCGGGAAACAAGGGGAATCGCATTCAAAATGATCATGAAGCCGGCGAAAGAATCCGGCATTATTTCCTCGTTCATAGGTTAAGTCAAAGAAAACAACATTTTACTAAGGGATTCCAACCTAATTTTTCTCATTTTATTCACTGCCAAAAAATGCTATTTTTGATTACTGCCCAAAATGATATCTAATTGAAGAGATCAGTATGAACAAATTGATAGACAACCCTAGTCTTGCCAAAAAAATTTCAGAATTGTGGAGAATTGTGGGAAATTCACCCATGCTGGCCATACGCTTTAAATACAAGGGAGAGCAACGCATTGTTTATACCAAGAGTGAGCATTTCAATTTAACGGGAAGCATCAAGGACCGGATGGCATTGTATATTTTGCAACATGCCTATGAAACCGGAAGTATCAAGCCAGGGGATACCATCGTTGAGGCTACCAGCGGTAATACGGGTATATCTTTTGCCGCTATCGGGAAAGCGCTTGGCCACAATGTCAGGATAGTGATGCCCGACTGGATGAGTAAGGAACGGGTGGATATCATCAGAAGTCTTGGAGCCACTATCATACCTGTTTCAAAATTGGAAGGTGGCTTTTTGCAAAGTATCAGGAAAACGGAGGAAATTGCCGCCTCTGAACCCAATATCTTTTTGCCCTGTCAGTTTGCGAACAAAGGCAATGCGGCTGCCCACGAGCATACGACCGGAAAGGAGATCTGGTGGCAATTGAAGGATCAGGGATTGACACCGGATGCCTTTGTGGCAGGGGTAGGTACCGGTGGAACTGTAATGGGTGTCGGAGCTTTCCTGAAATCCATGAATCCGGATATAAGGATACATCCGCTTGAGCCAGCTGAGTCACCAACACTGACAACCGGTTATCGGGTAGGAAATCACCGGATTCAAGGTATTTCGGATGAATTTATTCCGGCATTGGTTCAATTGGACAAGCTCGACAAGGTCATTACCGTCAATGATGGTGATGCGATAATTATGGCTCAGATGCTGGCTGCGAACCTGGGTTTGGCAGTCGGTATTTCTTCCGGAGCCAACTTTTTGGGTGCGGTAAAGGTTCAGAATGAAATAGGAAAAGATGCTGTTGTTGTGACGACCTTTTCGGATAGTAACAAGAAATACCTGAGTACTGATCTGATGGACTATGAACCTGTCAGACCTGAGTACATCAGCAATGATATTGAATTGATAGAATTCCGGGTGATCAGACGTGTTTGTAAAGTTTGTCTGGACTTTGAGGATTTTCTGCCCTGATTCCGCAGATTTTCATTGTTTTCTTATTCCCTTTAGTACTTTGGAATGGTGAAAATGAACTGGCTTCCTATACCGGGCTCGCTTTCAGCCCAAATTTTACCCTTGTGTTTTTCTACAAATTCTTTACATAATACTAAACCAAGTCCGGTCCCCTTTTCATTTTGAGTTCCGGGGATGGAGTAATTCTCATCGACCTTGAATAACTTACTCAGGTAAAATTTATCAATGCCAATGCCGGTATCAGAGACTGAAACCATGAGTTCCTGTCCTGTCAATTCTGCTTTAATCACAATCTTCCCGCCGGGGTTTGTAAATTTGATCGCATTGGAGAGTAAGTTTCTTATAACACTGCTAATCATATCTTTATCTAAAAATATTGTGATATGACGAGGTTGTTCTTTCAGGAGAATGATCGATTTGTGCAAGGCTGCCGCATTGGATAATTCCAGTACTTCGTTGATCAAAGTTCCAATTTCAATGTATTCAGGATTAAAATCCATCCTCCCCGATTGGGTCCTTGACCATTCAATCAGGTTAGTTAATAAATTCATTGCTTTTTGGGACGATTGCAGGATAATTTCAGCATATTCTTCAATGCCGTCGTAATCCTGTTCCCTGATCTGTTCCACCAGGATATTGCTGAAACCGACAATGCTGTTGAACGGGCTTTTCAGGTCATGGGCAATGATTGAGAAAAATTTGTCCTTCGTAGCATTGAGTTCGCTTAACCGTGCCTCACTTTCGTAAAGCGCCTGAATGGCATTTCTTCTTTCCGTGATATCACGAAAACTCCAGACACGTCCTACGCTTTTCCCTTTAAATAATTGTGCCTGAGAATAACGTTCGAAGGTTCTCCCGTCCTTGAATTCAATTATGTCGGAAGATATTTCCTCGTCATTTTCGTAAAGGGCTGTAATTTTAGCCAGAAATGCCTCCGGGTCCCTGATCTGATCCTGAACAAAAATCAGTAATTCTTCGTCACTACAGGTAGAAAGGAAAGAGTTGGGAATATGCCAGAGTTCAGCAAATTTATTGTTGTAGTTGGTGATTTCGCCCTGGTGGTTGACGACTAAAATTCCATCAGCTGTTGATTCCAGAGCCGCTGTAACCAAGGAATACGATTTCTCAAGTTCATTGTCTGTCCGCTTGCGCTCAATTACATTGGCTACCTGGCTCCCGATGGAGTCAAGAAAATTGCGGTGGTGTTCGGTATATATATTTTCTTCCTCATAATGCTGGAGTACCAAAACGCCAATGACGCCGGAAGATGTTTTCAAAGGTATTCCTATCCAGGATGGAGAAAAAGATCCTACCAGTTTAAGTTCATTTTGCTCTTCTAGTTGCTTGAATACCTGAGGAGTGATCAGAATGGAGTTTCCGGTTCTGAAAACATATTGGGTGCAACTGTGTGTTAACTCCTGAGGAACAGGTGCATCATCAAACATGTCGACAAAATAGGGGAATTCAAAAAGCCCCGTACTTTGATTGAAAAGTGCAAAGAAGCAATTTTCGGCATACAATACTTTTTTAAGTGAATGATGAATAAGTTTCAGTAATTCAATTAAATCCGATGTCTTTACGACGCCTTCTACAATTTCAGAAAGAATCTTCATTTCAGATTCCGCTTGTTTTCGATCTGAAATGTCAATCAGGACATTGATCATACATTCCTTGTCCTGAATTTGAATGACTTCTCCCGACATCAGACAAGTAGCCAGTTCTCCCGATTTCTTTCTGAATTTTGCTTCGAAATTCTCTACCTTTCCAAAACGGCGCATCTGATCAATGTAAAAATCCCTGTCGGATAAATCGCCCCATAAATTTAAGGTGAAAGTAGTGTTGCCAATTAATTCTTCCTTGGTATAACCTGTATCTGTAACCTTGTTGTTGGTATCAATGATTTTTCCATCCTCTGTTGAAGTAATAATGATAACTCCTGGGCTGTGTTGAAAAACCCTTGAAAATTTGGCTTCACTTTGCAACAAAGCTTTCTGGGCTTCTTTTTGACTGGTAATGTCAACAAAAGTAATGGTGACTTGTGTCAGTTGATGCTGATTGTCAAATTCCGGAATGGCATTGACAAGTACCCAGACACGATCTGCAGTATCTGGTCTGTAAATGCCAAAGATATAATTTTCATAGGCTTCCTTTGTCCGAATAGCCCTTTCAACCGGGTATTCGTCCAGTGGAAGAGGGGTTCCGTCTTCTCTCAGGAAACACCAGGCCGGATCAATCGCTTTTTTCCCCTGCATTTGCTCAATGGATAAACCAAGAAGACGTGAAGCTTCCTTATTGGCCAACAGGATACTCGTATCAGAATCATGAACAACAACCCCCGCCTGCAAGTGCTCCAGTAGTGATTGAAAGTTTATTCTGCCATGAAAGGTTGAATTAGCATGGTTGTTTTTCATAAAGCATTTGTTGTTTGCCTTTGCAATTTTAAGTCTCTAAAAATAATCAAATTGCAAATAAATAACATAGTCAGAAAAATCTTGAAATAATCACAAGAAGTAATATTTATAATTATGATAATCAATGGTATAGAAGAGTATTCCCTTGGCAATTCTAATGAAGACAGAATTCTGTCTGTTGTTTTTAAAGATAGAAAATCGGGCAAAAAAGAGCATTTAAATCGCGGCTGCATTGTTTCAGATCCGGATCGTATTGATTCAGACCTAAGTCATCTGTTCATAGGAAGAATGCTCATTTTCACGGTTCCTTCATCAAAAAAAGTATCTTTGCCCCTTCAAAAACAGAGGCTTTTATGATTTCAGTGGACGGACTTACGGTAGAATTTGGCGGATCAACCCTTTTTTCAGATATCTCATTTGTGGTGAATGATAAAGACCGGATTGCCCTGATGGGTAAAAACGGGGCGGGGAAGTCAACGCTGCTGAAAATAATGGCAGGTGTAAAATCAGCCAGTAAAGGGCGCATTTCAGCACCGAAAGAGGCTGTGATTGCCTATTTACCTCAGCATCTTCTGACTGAGGACAACCGAACCGTTTTTGAGGAGGCAGCCAGGGCTTTTTCCCGGATCCATGAAATGGAAAGCGAAATTGCTGCCTTGAATGAAGAACTTGCCACCAGAACTGATTATGATTCAGATGGCTATGCCAATATTATTGAAAGAGTTTCTTCCTTGAGTGAAATCTATTATTCGATAGAAGAAATCAATTTTGATGCTGAGGTAGAGAAAATATTGCTGGGTCTTGGATTTACACGACAAGACTTTTCACGGCCCACCAGCGAATTCAGTGGCGGCTGGCGCATGCGGATCGAACTGGCCAAGATTTTGCTTCAAAAACCTGATCTGATACTGCTCGACGAACCTACGAACCACATGGATATCGAATCTGTGCAGTGGCTCGAAGAGTTTCTGGTCAACAGTGCCAAGGCTGTGATGGTCATTTCCCACGACCGCGCGTTTATTGATAACATTACCACGCGCACCATTGAAGTCACCATGGGTCGAATTTACGATTACAAGGTAAACTATTCCAAATATCTCGAGTTGCGCAAGGAGCGGAGGGAACAGCAGCAAAAGGCATTCGATGAGCAACAGAAAATGATTGCAGAGACCACTGAATTCATCGAACGTTTCAAAGGAACTTACTCCAAAACCCTGCAGGTTCAGTCGAGGGTAAAGATGCTTGAAAAGCTGGAGATGGTTGAGGTTGATGAGGTGGACAGTTCCGCACTCAGACTGAAATTTCCTCCGTCACCCCGTTCCGGGAACTACCCGGTTATTGCAGAAGAACTGACCAAGTATTATGGAGATCATCTTGTTTTTGCCAATGCTTCACTCACCCTTGAAAGAGGTGAAAAGATTGCCTTTGTGGGTAAAAATGGAGAAGGTAAATCCACCCTGGTCAAAGCGATCATGAGTGAGATTGAATACCAAGGCAAGTTAACCTTGGGGCACAATGCCATGATTGGCTATTTTGCGCAGAACCAGGCATCTCAGCTCAACGAGGAACTTACCGTTTTTCAGACCATCGATGATGTGGCAGTAGGGGATATCCGTACCAAAATCAAGGATATGCTCGGCGCATTCATGTTCAGCGGTGACGATATCTTCAAAAAGGTAAAAATTCTCTCCGGCGGTGAGCGGACCAGGCTGGCGATGGTGAAACTTCTGCTTGAGCCGGTGAACCTGCTGATTCTTGACGAGCCAACCAATCACCTGGATATGCGGACCAAGGATATCCTCAAAACTGCACTCCGGGATTTTGACGGCACCCTGATTTTGGTATCGCACGACCGTGACTTTCTCGACGGACTGGTTTCCAAAGTATATGAATTCGGCAACAAGCAGGTCAAAGAACATCTGGGTGATATCTACAGCTTCCTGCAAATGAAAAAACTGGACAACCTCAAAGAACTGGAACGGAAAAAATGAACATTCAACCACTTAAGTAATGTTCAAATAATATTGTCGTACTTTTTTCTTTGCGATCTTAGCGTGCTTTGCGCGACACAAAAGGCAAATTGCCCAAAACTGGAGAATTTGAAACTACGACATTTCATTGTTCTTCTAACTTAATTACAATAGCCCTTACCACAAATCACACGAATAAATACAAATAGAATTATCTTATTTTTGACGACCTCGGCGTCTCGTTCAATCTGATTCAACCTGATTTATATTTAATTATACCGTAGCCCTATTTCAGGATTAGACAAGACAAAGACACACTCGCTCATCTTCTTACCCCCTCATCTTCTCCTCACACACCTTCTGATTTTCCCCTTATCAAGTCTTTTTTTTCGCTTCATTTTCCTCATTCGTCGAAAATTCGGGGACTTTGAACGAATAAATTTGTGGGATGCACTAATCCCATGTACCTTTAGTCTGATTAATTAAAACAGTCAGAATGAAACGAAAAAAGGTACTCCTACTATTCGTATTTGTCATGTTGATTTCGGGATGTACAGATTTCTTCATGATATGTTCACTCAATCCTTTTTACCTGGAGAAGAACATTACTTTGATACCTGAGATCGAAGGAAGTTGGTCTGCTTTTCCATTAAAAATCAAGGCGGAAAAACCAAGCAAAAAGGATGACGAGAAGGATGCAAAAGAAATCTGGAAGATGGCAGATACGACCTCAGTCTGGAAAATTTCGAGGCGGATAACTGAGGAGAAAATAAAGACTTCCAAAGGCAAAGATTCAATTGTGCACAAACCACTCGATTTTTATGTTTTGAAAATGACAGGTTCAAGGGCTGATTCTTCGCTGTATCAGTTTAAAATGGTGATTTTTAAAGTCAATAATCAGCTTTATGCGGATTTTGTGCCGATCGACAACACAGGTCTTGATAAGAGTAGAATGGCCATTGAAAGTTATTTCAGGATCCATACGCTTGCAAGGGTTTCGATTCATGACCATCAGACCACCCTTTCATGGCTGGGGGCTGAATACATGAAAGATATGATTGAAAAGAAGCGGGTTCGGCTGAATTACAGGTGGATCGATAGTGCGAGCCGGCTTCTCCTTACGGGGAGTCCGGAACAACTGACCGGGATGATCGAACGATATGCAGGAGAACCAAGGTTCATTGACTGGGAAAATCAACCGGCTATGCTGAAGTTAAACCGAATTAAATAAGATGACCATGACACTTATCAAATATAAAAGACAGTTAATCATTGCACTGCATCTGCTTTTCTGGATCATATCCATTAATTGCTGGTACCTGGTGTTTAATCCTGGTGTTGAATTTTCAAATGTCACCAAAGGCATCGAGGATTACATGAGCCATATGATGCCGGTGAATTTTCTCTTCAGCCTTTTTTGCCTTTTACCCTTTGTCTGGTTCATTGAAAATGCCCGGAAATGGTTGAAAATCTTACTGACGATCTTGTTTTTAGCTCCATTGTTCTACGTGTTATTCGCCTTTCTTCGTCCGGCAACACATGAAGACGATATTTCCCTGTTCACGGATTATTTCATTTCAGGATTTATGTATTCAGTCGTCTTCCACCTTCCGATAGCAATTGGTGTGTATTATAATCTGAATGTATTGGTTGATAAGTACTTAAAAGCCAGTAGATTTGGATTGTATCTTTTATCCGTATTCACGCTCCTGGGGATGGCTGCTATCGCCAATTATGCCTTGTTCAATTATTGCATTGATCTGCTTTTCCCCGGAATATATTTTATTTCCTACTTCAATATCCCTGAAATGGTGCTGATTACCGGACTTTACCTGTTTTTAACGACAGTCATTTTTCTTATCTGGCAATATGCTTCCATGTTGGTTGCCAACAGGGATAAAGCAAGGAACGAACTCTCAGCACTTAAAGCTCAGATAAACCCTCACTTTCTGTTCAATAATCTGAATACCATCTATTCGATGGCTTCAAAAAACGACCAGCGTACTGCTGACGTGATCCTCAAACTATCCGATTTCTTGCGGTATGTTCTCTATGATACTTCCAGCGAAACAATACCGCTCGAAAAAGAGGTTGAAATCATCAGGACCTACGTCAGTTTGCAAAAGGAGCGTGTTCATCCGGAGATTACACGGATTGAACTCACAACTGACGGTGATTTTTCCGATGCAGAAATTGCTCCCCTGCTATTGCTCCCTTTGGCTGAAAATTGCTTCAAACATGGTAAAGGTAAAAATACAGGCAAAATACTCATCCATCTGGGTTTTGACGGGAAGCAATTCATTTTTAAATCGGAGAATAGCATTGCCTTGCGCGAAAAAGCGAGTGCGGGCGAGAGCGGCGGTATTGGTATCAGCAATGTTGAAAAACGATTGCAATTGATCTATCCGGAAAACTATTCATTGGAATACGGTCAACAGGATGGTATATTTAACCTTGAATTGAAACTGGAACTGAATAACAGAAATTGATAAGAGGACAAGGCTGTATTCACCCAAACTGTAGGGTCTGTTTGTTCGGCAGTTCGTGGAATAATCGGATGCAAGTATCAGAAAATGGAAGGAATGGAATGCCGGGAGGGGATACTACCAGATTGGATAAAAAATACTGAAGAAAATTGTCATAGAATATTTTCGTATCATCAGAAAACTTGCCATCTTTAAACGTTTGTATTTAAATACTTTGGAGTGAACTGTATCATCATTGAAGACGAGCCTGCTGCACAATCAATATTGGAACATCATGTTTCACTAAGTCCTGGGTTGCGCTGCGGAGGGATTTTTGCGGATGCGTTTTCCGCGCAGGCGTATCTTGACCACAACCCTGTGGATCTGATTTTCCTGGATATCAATTTGCCTGAAATGTCTGGAGTTAGTTTTCTGCGTTCACTGATTCGCCCTCCCCTGGTCATTTTTACGACTGCATATCCCCAATATGCCATAGAAGGATTTGACCTGGAGATTGTTGATTTTCTCCTGAAACCTTTTTCCTTTGAGCGTTTCAGCAAAGCCGTCAACAAGGCTAAGGAACGGTTTAGTCAGAAGGGTTTGTCGGCAGTTCCATCAAAGATAAGCGTCAAGTCTGACAGGAGTATCTATCAGATTGGAATTGAGGATATTATGTTTGTTGAAGCTTGCGGTGATTATGTCACAATAAAATGCACCGATAAGAAACTTGTGGTGCATGGGACCCTGAAAAGTTGGGAAGAAAAACTGAAAGGCTTTTCATTTCATAAGGTCCACCGGACTGCCTTGGTCAACATGCAGAAAATTGACCACATCGAAGGAAACCTGGTTCACATAGGGACGCATAAAATTCCTCTTTCAGAGTCATGCAAGCAGAATTTTCTGGAACAGATGTTCCATCAGCAGACACCAGGCTTATAACTTTATTTCGTAACCTACACCCAGAACGTACTGACTGACAATTGAGCCATCTGTCAGCATCCCGTAAAATTTGAGCTTCTGGTTTTTGGACGGATGGTAATTCAATCCCAATGTGATCCTATATCCTAGCGTCGGGGTGAAATTAGGATCACCTATTCGAACGACCGACTCGATATCTGTCACGGGTTCGATTTTGGAGGAGTTGTGTTTATACACTATTTCAAACCTGTTGCGCCAGTATTTTGAACTTAAGGCATTTGTCCGGGTCTCAGGGTAAAAGGTCATTTGCATCCTTTCCCTAAAGCTAAAATAGAAATCTGAGTGATGCCAGGATGGTTCGACCTGAATATAGATCCTGTCGGCGAGTTCATTGTATCCTGTACGATAAAAATTGATCAGCATATAACCTGTACCCGCGCTCAACCAGGGCAGGACCTGGTAGTCTCCTTTAAGTCCGAAGCTCAAACGATCCACCTTGCTGCTTTTATCAAAGGTGTAAAATTCACCCACAAGTCCAAAGGTTGCAGAATGAAATTTCTTAATAGCAGAATAGTCGATCCAAACGCCGAAATCATTCTCCTTTGCGGTTATTTCTGTCACAACAGATAAATTGAACAATAAAAAAACAAAGAGAATTTTGCGTTTACTCATGATAAGACAATTCTGCTTTCTGAAATTAAGGTCGCGCAAAATAGGAAATATTTTGCTGGTAATTGCGGTATTGGAAATTGTTTGATGGCTGTGGCTCAGAACCCGGCAATAGTTGTTAAATTCGTGACCCAAAACACCATTTATGAAGCGCTTTTTATTATTGTCAGGTTTGTTGTTCGTTTTCACATTGGGTTTGTCAGATGCCATGGCATGTACCAATTTTATCGTCACCAAAGGAGCAAGCAAGGACGGATCTGTGATGATCACCTATGCGGCTGATTCGCATACCCGATTCGGTGCAATCGCTTATTATCCTGCTTCTGATCATATTCCCGGGAGCCTGTGCGAGGTTTTTCATTACGAAAGCGGCAAACTAATGGGTACCATACCTGAGTTTCCGCATACCTATTCTGTGGTCCAGTTCATGAATGAACATCAGGTGGCGATCGGGGAAACCACATTTGGCGGACTCGATTCTCTGGCACAACAGCCCGGAGCTATTTTGGATTATGGTTCCCTGATGAGAATCGGACTCCAGCGTTCCAAAACGGCGCGCGAAATGATTCGCGTTATGACTGAACTGGTTGCAGAGTTTGGTTATGCTACAGGGGGCGAATCCTTTTCCATCTCGGATACCAATGAAGCATGGATCATGGAGCTGATCGGCAAAGGGAAATATGAAAAAGGAGCTGTTTGGGTGGCCCGCTTGATTCCTGATGGATATGTGAGCGGACACGCGAACCAGGCCCGTATTACTACTTTTCCGTTCCGGAAAAGCAACGACTGGAAGGACCTGAGTCAGACGGTGTATCATTCCGGCGATGTGATCAGCTTTGCCAGAAAACTGGGTTACTACAAAGGAAATGATGAGGCATTCAGTTTTTCTGATGTATACAATCCCCTGAAATATGGAGGAGCACGCTTTTGTGATGCGAGAGTCTGGTCTTTTTTCAGAAATGTCAGCCGGGAAATAAGGAATAACTTGGACTATACTGCGTATGCGACAGGAAAATTTGCTCACCAAAGCCTGTTGTGCGACCAGTCGCCCAATCCGAATGGATATGTTTCCAACCGGCTGCCTCTTTGGGTGAAACCCGACGAAGCCATATCGTTGAAAGATTTGATGGCCAGGATGCGCGACCATTATGAAGATACACCGCTGGCGATGACAAACGATCCGGGTGCCGGCCCATTTAAATCGCCTTACCGTTGGCGGCCAATGGAGTTTGAGGTCGATAGTGTCATGTACCTCAATGAGCGGGCTGTTGCCACGCAGCAAACAGGATACAGCTTTGTGGCCCAGTCGCGCAAGGGAATTCCTGATGGCATTGGAGGTATTTTCTGGTTTGGAGTTGATGATGCAGATGGTTGCGTGTACGCTCCGATGTACTGCGGTATCAGCCGGATTCCGGAAAGTTATGCGTTGGGCAATGGTTCAATGATAAGCTGGTCTGAAACTTCCGCCTACTGGACCTTTAGTCAGGTTAATAATTGGGCCTATTCCCGCTACAATGTGATCCATCCTGAAATTGAAAAACACCAGGCGGACCACGAAAATCGGTTTTTGGCAGAGACTGCCGAGGTCGACAAAAAAGCAATGTCACTTTTCGCCGGAGATGCCGGGGCTGCCATCGAATATGTAACCAATTACTCCGTGTCAACCGGAAATAAGCTGGTAGGAGACTGGAAGAATTTTTATCGGTATCTCTTCATGAAATACCATGATGGGAATACCAAAGTGACGGAAGGCGATCAGCTTCAGGAAAATGGAAACGGGAAAAATGTGCCTAAAAAACCGCTTCAGCCGGGATATGGCAAGGAGTGGGAACGAATGATGATTCAAGGAACAGGCGACAGACTCAAAGTACCCCATGGGGCTTTGTAATATTATTGATTGAAGGCAATTTGTAAATTATTTTCGGGAATTAAACAGCAAATACCAATATGAATACCGATCGCTATTTTTCGTGTTTAGTTGTCAATTTTTATATTTTTGGTGTGGAGATACCATTCAAACTGAATTGTTATTAGCCCCTGTTTTGGTGCAATTTTTCCTCCAGTCATGAAAAACTGGTAATGCGTTACTTTTTTCATTGCGATCTTTGCGGGCTTTGCGCGAAACTGCCGGAAGAAATATTGAAACGCGTGAATCCGAATCAAAAACGATTATTCGTTCTTATCACTTAACTACTATTAAATATCATTATGCTAACAAAGAAAACGGCTCTTTCCGGAGGGAAGCGGTTGCTTTACTCTATTATTTTTGTTTTGGTCAATGCTTTTTTCCTCTCCCCGGCTTTCGGCCAAACCCAATTGCTCAATGAACGTCTCGGTTACAAGCCGACAGATAAATTACTGATTGTCAATTGCGATGATGTAGGTATGTGCAATTCTGCCAATCTGGCTGTCATCGACGGAATGGAGAACGGGATGATCACTTCAGGCACCATCATGACTCCCTGTCCATGGGCCGGAGCCATTGAGGATTACGCCAAAAAGCATCCTGAAAAGGATTTCGGGGTACATCTGACCCACACAGCGGAGTGGAGTTTCTATCGGTGGGGACCTGTTGCACCCCGTGACCAGGTGAAGGGACTCTGTGATCCGGATGGATTTCTTTGGAGAAGCGTGGAGGAGGTTTATGCACATTCCAATCCGGAAGAGGCACTGACCGAAGGCCGTGCGCAAATCAAAAGGGCACTTGCCGCCGGAGTGCCGATCACCCATCTTGACTCGCATATGGGTACCATGCAGTACGGTCCCGACTATTTCAAAGCCTATGTACAACTGGCCATGGAGTTCAATTTGCCCTTGAGGATGCCTTCCCAGTCGACGATGGAGAAATTCAAACAACCCGCACTGCGTGGTGATCTCCTCAAACAGGGAATCGTCTTTACCGACAATTTCGTATATGAAGAATTAGACCAGTACAAAGAGGTAAAACCCTTCTGGATCAATATCATCAGGAATTTGAAGCCAGGTGTGACAGAACTTTTTATCCATGCTTCCAGGTTGACAGAAGAATTGAAAGCGATCACCGGAACAGCCGAAAAAAGGTCTCAGGAAGCAGCCTGCTTTACTTCGGACAAAGATATCAGGCAATTGCTCAAAGATCAGGGCATCATTTTGATCGGCTATAGGCCATTGCTGGAATTGCAAAGGAAATTGAGAAAGTAATTTCATTTGTTTTGAGGTTTATTCAGATGATTAGAAGTAGGATTTTGTTCAACTTCGTTCAGCCGAAAAATTTTAGTCTGCCAGCCGAAAATGATTTTTGGTTTTTGGCTTCGGTGGTATTTATACCATTTGACCATAAAAAAACTTATTCATATCAAGATGAAAAAATATTTATTTGGATTGTGCTTTCTGTCCGGAAGTTTGATTTTTTCCAGTTTAGGCGTTTCAGGAGAAAAAGTCAATGGGAAAAGCAATTACAATATTTTTCTGCAGGAAACCATGGTCAGGATTCAGCTTCCTGACGGCGGGATGCCAAAAATTGTGAAGCTCGTCAGGGTGGGAGAGACCATTGCAGCGGTTTCAACCGATAGGGTATATTATTTTAGAAAAGGCAGATGGAGCATGGAAAAAGTCCCCGGTGAATGGCACACTGCATGTAAGGATCCGTCCGGCATGCTTTTGTTGGGCGGGATTGGCGCAATCTGCCGGCCTTTGGAAAACAGGCTGGATAAGCTGCCTTTGGAGGCAGAAAAGGACACAGTTCAGTCGCTCTTGTGGACAGATACCAAAACCCTGCTGGTTGGCACCAACCACGGTGTTTGGCAGCGTACAGAAACCTGGTTGAAATTGCAGGAGTTCAAAAATAATTCTGTTCGTCAGTTGATTTCAGGTAGTGGAGGCGAACTTTGGGCGGCAACCAACGGAGGCTTATTCAGGAAGTTGGCAGGAAAATGGGTCAATCTGAGTTATGCGGTAATGTCCCCCGGATTGGGAATGAATTATTATAGTCTTTCACAAGGAGTGAATGCCGAAGAGATCTGGTTTGGTTGTCAGCCTGCAGTGGGTTTGATATCAGATCGGGGTGACCACCAACTCTATTCGGGCGACAATGGACTGCCATTAGGTCCGGTTACCACGATTGCTGCATCCGGAGCTGATTTGTGGCTGGGTACTCCATCTGGTGCAATTTGCAAAAGTGGCGATTCGTGGAGATATTATGCCGGAAAACGATGGCTTGACAACAATGTAGTCAATGACATACTGCCTATGGAAGCAAACTGGGTATGGGTAGCCACTGCTTCAGGAATCAATGAATTGAGAAAAGTACCCATGACGCTCGAACAAAAAGCGGCCTATTTTGAAAAGCGGCTGAATGAAAGGCATTTACACTATGGTTTTGCCTCAGAGTGTCGATTTAATAACGCAACTGATACCACTACATTTTCGCACTCAACGAATGACAACGATGGTCTCTGGACTTCAATTTATCTGGCAGCCGAGAGTTTTCGATATGCAGTGACCGGAGAGAAGGACGCGTTTGACAACGCAATACGCACTTTTCTTGCCATGGAGAAACTAAATACAGTGAACCCGATACCTGGATTTGTCGCAAGGTCATACGTTTCTATCAATGAAAGTACCGGCGAAGGGGGCGAATGGCATGTTTCCGCCGATGGTCAATGGAAATGGAAAGGAGATACCAGTTCGGATGAAATCGTTGGACACATGTTTGCCTATCCGATATTTTTTGATTTGGTGGCTAAAGGAGAGATGAAAGATCGGGTTAGAGGATTGGTTGACAGAATAATGACCCATATCGTAGATCATCATTTTGAATTGGTCGACCTGGATGGTCTGGCTACGCGATGGGCGGTCTGGAATCCTGATTCATTGAATCATTCTCAACGCTGGATGTACGAGAAAGGGATTAATTCTTTGCAGATCCTTGCATTTCTGAAGAGCGCTTCCCACGTCACAGGGAATCCCAAATATGAGACCGCCTACACTTATCTGGCTAAGGAACATCATTATCTGGAAAACATGCTGGTGCAGAAAATGTACGGTCCCTATGAGGTCAATCATTCCGACGATGAGTTGTCTTTTCTTCCTTATTATACCCTGTTGAGATATGGAAAAGATAGCCCGGATCTGAGCATCTACATGAAAAGCTTAAACAGAAGCTGGAAGGCGGAAGAAGGAGACCAGATTCCGATCTGGAATTATATTGCCAGTATCGGACTTGACAATGATTGTGGATTAAAGGTTGCTGAACAGGAAATGCAGCAGATTCCGCTTGATATCAGAAGCTGGAGGATGCAGAATTCTCAGCGTTGGGATATCCGGAGAAGTGCCATCAATGACCGTTTTCTCAAACCTCAGGCTACGAAACCGATTCCTACCCCCGAAAGGGCTATCACCAAATGGAATAGCAATACCTATCAAATGGATGGCGGCGGTGACGGGTTGAGCGAGGATGATGGCGCCTTCTATTTGTTACCGTACTGGATGGCCAGATACCATCAGATTATTAAGTGAGTGATGAGTTTGAGATAAATAATCTTTGTCCAGTCTTATCACTCCAAACTATTGTTCTAAAATGGATTTCAGTTTCGATAGCCCTTGTTCCAAATCAGGCCCCAACATTTCATCCATGTTCATCATCAGGAGCATCAGGTTGACAGGATAATCCATTTTGCCATAGAAGACCCATATTACCTTGGTTGTCCCCTCATTGACTGCCTCTGTAGTCATGAAGGCATGGTCTTTGGATTGCATGGGAAGGATAAAACGCAATTCATAATCAATGCGTGATCCTTCTGTAATCCCGATGATCTCCTGCTCTCCTTTTCCTACATCCTTCACTTGACTATCCCAGGCAGAGACGAAGCCAACAGTACCATCCATTCCCCTGAACTCTTTTTTCATGACAGGATCGACCAATGCCCACTTGCTGTAATTATTCTGATTTTTCAATAATTTGACATAATCGAATACTACCTGCCGTGGTTTGGAAATAGTAACTTCTCTCTCGATCCTGTAGTCTTTTTTTACAAAAATTGCGGTGACCAGCAACAGACCTACCAGGCCTAAAAGTGTATAAAGGGCGATTTTTAATATTTTCATATCCGGAGTAATTAGTATTCAATTAAACGGATCACGGATTGAAAGGTTTCTGCAGAAATGGATGGAAAGGTTTGAAATGCAAAATCAGGATCATGCGGAAACGGAGAAGAGACTAACTTTAACCAACAGCAAACTTCTTAGAAGTAATCCACCGTACTGCTCCTGCCAAAACAATCAACTCCCTCGTCCTGAAGCATTTTTCGGTATTTCTGTGTCTCTTCCATCGACTTAAAAGGACCAAATCTTACTTTATAGAAACCATCTTCCTCCATCAGGACGATTGGATAATGATATTTTTTTGACATGAATTGATAGAAATTCACGGCGTTATCCTTTACATTAAATGCCCCAACCTGAATGAAAAAATTACTGTCTATCTTTTCAAGTTCAGAAGTAGTGTTCGCCCCAATTTCCTCATGATCTGTCCTGATATTTGATTTGGAAGTGACTTTTTTCGCCAAAATCTGCCGGATGCATTCGTTGGCTTCAGCTTCAGTCTCAAAGCTTCCGTATCTTACTTTGTACAGGTTATCCCTGAATGTAATTTCGAGTGGATAAGGAAGCATATTTTCTATTTTCTTAACCAGTTTGGTGGCTTTGGCTGTTGTTTTGAATGAACCAATCTCGACAAAATAATATTTCTGCCATACCGCGGTCTCTTTTCCGATTCCCGGCTCGTTCCTGGATGAACGGTTAGATGCAGCGCGGCTGTCCGATTTATTCTTCGTTACTTCATGAACCTGGTCTTCCTGAACAATTTTATTGACAATCAGGTATTCTTTGACTTTTTCCAATTCTTCACTTGAGATATTTCCACCTACCAATACCTTGTAAATTCCATCTTCAAATCTTATCTCAACCGGACTGCTGATCCTTGAAGATAACATTTTGACAAATTTCCGGGCATTACTCTCTTTGGTAAATGCTGCAACCTGCAGGTAATGTGTTTCAGATATTTTAGAAACCTCTGATTCAGGCAGATTGGACTGGTTAGCAGCTTTCTGTTTTTCGCTAATTTGACCTGCCGCAACATTGGATGCAGGGGCCAACGGTTGTTTTTCTTTTACATTGGCTGATTTCTCAGGCTGTTTTTGCAGAGCAACAGGCAATTTTTCAGTCGGTATTGCTTCTGTGGCTTTGTTCCTGGTCACTTCAAAAATTTTATTTGCCGGAAGAATATGATTGCTTGCAATAAGTTTTTTGCAATTTTCAATCTCATTTTTTGAAGAGAATGGTCCAACGCTGACTTTGTACCAGCCATTTTCCTGGAATATGGAAACGGGATACGGAATCAAGTCGGTTAGCAGTTTAACCAGATTTTGAGCATTCTTTTCATGTTTAAAGGCGCCCACCTGCAAGTAGGTGCCACTAGTGGCCTTGGGCTGAACCTTGATTTTTGGCTCTTCAACCACCTTTTCTTTTTCGGCTTTTTTATTTGCATTGTCCGAATAATTGATCCTCGTTTCCGGCACAGGAATAACGGTTTTCGTCGTGTCAATAATTTCCTTTTCAGTACTCTTCAGCACGAAATCAAAGCCCTCAGCAATATCTCCGTCGCGACTTAACTTGATCGTGAGCGGTTTGGATACAGGTGTTGAAATCAAATGGAGTTTTTTCATTTGTGCTGAATCCATTCTTACCTCATAGTCTCCGGGGGCAAGTCCAAGGTAACTGAAATAACCGTCTTGCTCACTCAGAGTTTTGCCGGCAAGTCGGGCGTTTTTGTCATAAATATTGATTAAAATACGGGCCTTCCCTTCCAGTTTACCGCCTTTTGCCTGACTGATTGTACCCGATACCTCTCCAACGACGGCTATTGGTATTTCCACCAGTTTATACATGTTGGGATCAACAGCGATACTGAGTGTCTTGTTGCGAATTTTCCACGAAATGTTGTCAAAACTATTCGCGTCAAGTTCCACGAGGTAATTGATGTAAGGTTCCAGTTCAGAGACCCGTACAATGGTATCGCGATGACTTTCTTCCGCACGTCCTCCATTGATCCGGATATTGAGTCCCCTGATTCTGGGTTCGCCCGCCTCTCTTTTGTTGTTGCAGTTCAGATCCAGGAACGGTTCAAACACGATTCCTCCTTTTCCTACATTGATCCGGTTGTTAATTCCAACATACTTGGTTTTATGATCGGCGATCAAACTTCCCCGGGCCATCTCCATCAGAGTGGTCACATCGTTGGTTTGACGGGCAGTAAATCCTGTTTGCGCAAATGGCAGGTCATATCTGAAACTGAACTGAGCACTCTGTATTTTACTGATCAGATTATTTTCGTAGGATAACGAGAGAAATCCATTGTTAAAGAGGTACTTTTCAAGTCCTAATTTTACTGAGATCAGCTCACGCCGGCTGTATTCGTACTGAGCCTGTGGCATGAACAAATAACCATGTGGCAACCTCAGGGAAAAAGAGAGATTGCTGTATACGTATGGTTTGGCATTCTGCATGAACATGGCATAGTTGGTCAGGTTGGTATTGACCCCCAACAAAGATCCTGACACCAGCCACTCTGCAGTAGAATAACCTGTTCCCGGAAGAACAATGTTGTTGTAGGTCATCCTGTTGTACAATGAGAAATTTTTACTTTTCAAAGGAAGGGTAAATATCGCTTTGCGCTCCTCCAGAAAGTTGTAGTTTACCGCCGTTTGTCCGGATCTGTATTTGGTGTAATTGACCTCCAACAACATATCCTTGGGCATTTGGTAGTTCAGAATTGCCTTCCCCCTCACACCATAGGTCAATTCGCCTGAAAGGATCACATTGGAAAAAGGGCGGGTAGCGACCGTTGCAAATGGCATGACCGGTCCTGAATTAACAGAAGAGAGGTATTCAACACCCGTGCCCACTGTAATTCCTCTCGTCAGACCATAGTTTAAGGAGGCCTTCGAAAAGATGGATTGGTTTCCATCCTCCACCATGCCTGCAGAAATCTTATATTCAAGCATTTGCGGAGGCATGAAAGTAAAGGGCACAAAAATTTGTTGTTCCTTGGCTCTTTCTTCACCCCAGGGACCATAAAATTTCAATTTGATATTTGAATTACCATAGACCAAGGGAACCTGAAAGTTGAAGAATCCGGATGCATCAGCTTTTTTGTAATCAACCATTACATTGTTGACGTATAATTCAACCACCCAGTTGGGATTGGTGTAATCACTCAGCGGATAAGTACCGAAAGATCTTCTGTAGGTCGTAGGGCTGTTGGTGAGCTGGATTCCAACTACCGGGTTATAGATGGAGGAAATGGCATCAACAGCCACTTTACCAAAAATGGTTTGTCTCAGAAAATTTCTGCTGTTGTCAACGAATTTCAGGTAATAGAATTGATCCCTTTCTTCGAATTTTTCGTTGTTGTTCAGGTTTAGATAAAGATTTGCTTCACCTCCGGCTATTACAGTTCCTAAGGCAAGGTTGATCCTGGTATCTGTCTTTCCACCGATCTGCTGCGTCGAAATCACGGACCAGTCGGCCATACCGTAGTGAAAGAGGGGATAGCTGCGTTTAATCACGCTGTCGACTTTGATATCTCCCTTGAGTTTGCTAATATTCTGTCGCATCATCTCTAACCTCATTTCCCTCATGGCTGGAAGTTCGAGTTTGGATGTCATGTTTACAGACAATGACCGGAACGAGAACTTGCAATCAAGCCCGAAAATTTCACCGAAATACTTTGACAGCAGGTATAAGTTGGTTTCAGTCCGGATTAAATCACCGCTTTTTAACTGGTATGTTTTGCCCTGGAATGCAATCCGGTAGTTAATACGATCGATTACATAGGGTGATTGTTTGGTCAGAAAGAATCCTGAAACGGAGTCCATCTTTTGAGATAAACTGGTTTTGATCTGGAGAAATTCAAAAATATCTGCAATTGGCAGTAATACTTCCTGATCACGGATGACGGCAGCAATCTCCTTGCCACCTATGTTTTGTACCTGAAAAAAGACGGACATCTCGTCATAGAGGGGTTCGTCCTGTGCATAGGTTTGGATGGAATAAAGTGTTGAAATTAGGCATAGAACTGCTATGGCCCTCATTTTTAAGGGCATACCAAACCATTGTCCAACACGGTCGATGGTACTGCAAGTTTTATGATAACAGTCTGTCAATTTTCCCAATTTATCACTTTTTCCCGAGAACCGGGCTAAGATTTCTTACCATAGAATATTTTTGTTACACGATAAGATCATTATTCATAATTTTTTACATCATTTCAACAAAAGAAATTATTCATGTCCCGATATTTTTTCATTGATCCTTGGATCATTTCTGTGACAGCGATAACTCTTTGTGTGAAATTATTTGGAAAATTTATTCCGGTTTTCGTCTGAAGATCCGTTGAGATAGTTTTCAGTTTTTTTTGGCTGATAACTGCTTGTCCTATTTATTTTTAGGGCAGTAAATACTCAAAAAATCAAATTCCGGATAAAGTTTCAGTTCATCCCTGATATGAAACCATCAACAATCCCGGAAAACAACAGGGAAGTGATGCTGATTGCAATTTTAACGGATTGAAAGTAGAAGATAACAGAAGGAATTTTGCGGGTACTCCATTAACCAGAAAAGAAGGGGAAAACATGAGTTCTACCTCGATTTCTGCTATGAATATCCTGTTTATCCATTATAATCAGCACTTTATCCGCGTTGCGGAATATTCAAAATAAATCCTTGAAATATGAATGATATTAATTTTGTAACTTTTTTCGGGTCTGTTTTTGATAATTTTCACCCTGCATGGGTGAAAACGATTCTCAAGGGTATTCATTATTCAACCAGACAACATTGAATAAAAATGAGAATCTTAAAATTATATTTATTTGTTTACATGATATGCAGGAAAAGTAAATTTTTTATTGTTGAATAAAGGTGACATTAAATGTCCCGTTGTAGGAACCGGGAGGGTTGGCTCCGGCATTCCCAACGACAAGGGTTCCTCCGATCATGACATTCATCCGGAGGGGGCCTGTGGTATTCAGAATAAATGGCGAACCTGAAGAAGAGGCCGTCTGCGGCGGATCAAAATTCAGCGTGAGTGTTCCTCCGCTGCTTCCCGTCAATGTTGCTTGAGGAATAGGGGCAATGGTGATCAGCGTCCCTTTGTTCCCTTCAACCTGAAACACTGCAGGAGAAAATGGATAGCCCAGACTGAGCAATACGACACTCGAAGTGGCACTTCGCAAACCCTGTGGCGAAACTGTTACTGTTCCGCCTGATGGACCGTGCATAAATGCGCCAAACATGAGCCCTTGTGCAAGGCTGACATGAATGGCAATCGGTCTTGGCGGTTTTTCCTGGGCCTTCGCTGTAATCACCAGGACCAGCATCAGGACCAAGCAACCAAGTGTTACCGGAAGCCTCTTAAATATCTGAAATTGTATTGGACTATTCATAGTCTTTCCGTATTATTATTTTTTCTGATTCTCTGTTCTTACCTGAAATAACGGTGATGACATATACACCGGTGCTGACATTGGAGTTGATTTCTACTGTTTCGAGTCCAAATACCGATTTGCGAAGCATGATCTGCCCCTGCATGTTGGTCATGATTAATTCTCCATCCGAATTAAATGGAAGATTGACATTAACCAGTAGCTGATTTGCTATGCGTGACAAAGTGAACAATTTTCCGGTAGGCAGGATGGATTGCGTCAGATCTTTGGTAGAGAAAATCAAATAGAAGCGTTTGTCGTTATCTCCTGTGGATAAATAAGCCCTGTAGGATGAGATTTTCCTGAGGTCCTGAAGGATCTTTGTATCGGAATCAACCAGGTAGATGTTGAGTGTAGAAGGCAATAGTGAAATATCCACGGCATTCAGATTGACCCATCCGTCTTTGAGCGTCTTGATGCCAACCGGTATCCGGGTGATGCTATCGTTGGGGACCGGTATTCCACTGATGGAAACCTTCCTGGTATCTTTTGTCAGGGCATAGATGTTTGGAACCAAAGGATCCGTATTCATCATTTTGAGCGCATCTTTTTCCTTGTCGAAAAGAGGTGTGGACAATGGATCAAAATAGATTACAAATTGATCTGAAATACTGCCTTTCACATCAAAACCTGCCGTAAAGCGAAGGATGGTCCTTGAATCAAATGCGGCGGATTTGAAAGGGGTGGTAAAATCATTTTTCCTGACACTGTTGGTCATTCCCAATGTTCCTGTGACAGGAAAACTTCCGTCTGTAACATGCACAAAGAAGCCTTGCATGGATGGGATGATGTTGGTTGATCCCCCCGATGAGATGCCGTTGACAAAGCTGCAATAGGTGCCTGACCACTCATCTGTTGAACCGATGCTGGCATCAAAGAAGTAGATGGCATTGTCGATGTTCGTTTTCGTCCATCCTGATGCATTCCAGTCGATCGGAGAGGGGTAAGGATTACCTGCCAGATTAAATCCGGTGGTATAGATTCTGTTATGATTGAGGTATGGGTTGGATATATTTCCATTGCTGACAACACCTGTCACTTCCACGGTTTTGGGGTTGACCAGATTGCCGAAGTTGGCAGCATAACCGGCCATCGGATTAAGTGCGTAGGAGGAAGTGATCCATTTGACCCATCCTGAGATAAAGTCGATCCCCAATCCACCGATGCTGTTGTTTTCATCATATCGATAAAAAGTAGGAAAGGTAGCAGCGAGATTGACATACGGTGCAAAAGCGCCGACCGTCAGGGAGGTAAACGGAGAACTGAAATATTTGTAACCGTAACCAATCGCCAGATAGCGTTGCATGGTCACATTCCCGGTTACCTGTCCGTTTCCTGAACCATCGATCAAAGCAGTTTGGGCGGCAGATGAAATGAGTTTAAGGTTTCCGTTGGAAGCCAGATCTCCCGTGGCGGCCTTGAGGTATCCCGTGATATTGAGCGCTCCTGACAAAGTAACCCCGGATGCATTGGAAATAATCAGATTCAGCAGATTATTGGAGGCGAATGCGCCTGAAGGAATAATCTGGGCTAAAACGCCTTTCATTTCGATGGTGCCGTTGTCCGCGGTAAAGGTGCCATTGTTGTTTATCGTTCCGGCTATCTGAAGTGTCATTCCGAGAACTGTCAGTGATGATCCGGTGTTGATCTGGATATTTTTGGCAGCACCCGTGGCCCCGCTACTGAGTATTGGTTTGTTGGACACATTCGGTATCAGTACATTCAT
>JBAXUL010000034.1:0-34259 GCA_037129695.1 Prolixibacteraceae bacterium | reverse complement strand
TTTTTTGTACTTATTTCATTTATTTTTAACAAAAGGAAAACAATTATTAATCATTCATTCATTATCTTTACGAGTGATTGGAATCCTATTTCAATCACTTTTTCCTAAGCCGCCCTAAAAGTACGAACAAGTAAAATTTCAAAGTAGTCTTTTCATTAACAGAATAAAAGCGATTAATGCAAAACTGCTTCATTTGCCAGGCAAAACAATGAATGACCAGAATAAGACCCGGGAGGAACTGATTAAGGAGTTGAATGAACTCCGGCTGGAAAATCGTGCGATCAAAGAATCCGGAGAGCGCAGAACTCAGGGAAAATTCGTCAGGGAAGCAGAGCAAATGGATATTTTATCCATTTTGAAAGCGGCCATGGGGAGTTTGAATGATACCATCATTCTAACCATAGACAGTAATTACAATTATTTATACTTCAATGTCTTCCACAAGGAGGTGATGAAATATGCTTATGGCATTGATGTTGAAATAGGCATGAATATTCTGGAATGCATTAGCAATGAGGACGACAGAAATAAATCAAAAATAAACTATGATCGTGCACTGAATGGCGAAGGCTTTACCACCCTAGAGGAATATGGTGATTTGATCAAGGCCTATTACGAGACAAAATATGCCCCTTTATACAATGACCATCAAGAAATAATCGGAACAATTGCCCTTTCGTCGGCAGTAACAGAACGGGTTCGCAGAGAGGAAATCATCAAAAACCAGGCAGAATTGCTCGACCTTGTCCATGACAACATCTTCGTCAGGGACATGAAATCCAGAATTACTTTCTGGAACAAAGGTGCTGAGAAAAAATATGGATGGGAAAGCAATGAGGTTATCGGGAAAGTGACCGCTTAAAAACTGCTTTCATCAATAATATTTCCCATGAAATCAGGACACCGCTCAACGGAATCCTTGGTTTTGGCCATCTTTTATCTGAAATGGATATCTCCAAAGAAGACCGAGAACGCTATTTTTTAAGGCTTCAGAAAAGCAGTAATCGTCTGTTGCAAACTGTCAACGATTACCTGAAAATTGCCATCATTGTTTCTGGAATGGTTGAAATCAAAAAGGAAAAATTTCACCTGGCTTATCTGGTGGATGAAATCAAGGAAATGACCCGGACTCATTGCCTCGGGAAGAACCTGGAACCGGAGTTTGAAATTCCGGCTGAGTTGTATGCTACTGAAATTTATTCAGCCCAAAATCTAATAAGCAACATTTTAAAAATACTTGTAGACAACGCTGTTAAGTTTACCCAGAAAGAGAAAGTAACATTTGGTATCAATTCCCAGGAGGGAGTTTTGGAATTTTTTGTGCGGGATACGGGGAAAGGAATCGAAAAGGATATGCTACATTTGATCTTTGATATATTCATGCAGGACGACATTTCAAATACCCGGGGATATGAAGGCAGCGGTCTCGGACTGGCAATTGCCAAAGGATATGCAGACTTACTCGGTGGCACATTGTCTGTAACTTCTGAAATCGGTGTCGGCTCCACATTTTATTTCAGATTACCGGCCAATGAAGTCATTTTGACTTAGCATCTGTTCAAAATTAGTTTTTCCCGGGAATCTGGGACCATACCTGATGGTGAATTCAGATGCAGTAATTCAGAATCAGGTAATGTCAAAATAGAATTCTTTCTAAAAACCAAAATCAATTCATATGGAATCAAACAGACGCAATTTTCTGAGGCACTCTTTTGTATCAGCCACGGGTATGGCAGCCGCAACCATGCTGCCTGGCGAATTATTCGGTCATGATCTTCACAGTACCAACCGGCCTGAAGAGATTATCTTACAGCGGGAGCAACGTTCAGTCCCCAAAGAATCCATCCGGTTCTCTGTCATCGGCATCAACCACGGCCATATTTTAGGCATGGTAGACTCGCTGATCGAAGGTGGCGGACAATTGGTGGCGGTTTTTTCCAGGGAACCGGAATTATTACCTGATTTTACCCGTCGCTATCCTGGTGTCAAAGTCGCAAAAAGTGAATCGGAAATTCTGGAAGACCAATCCATTCAATTGGTTGCCAGTGCAGCCATACCTGTCGACAGAGCGCCGATTGGAATACGGGTGATGAAATCCGGCAAGGATTACATGACCGACAAGCCCGGCATACTGACTTTCGAGCAATTCAAAGAGGTGAAGAAAGTCCAGAAAGAAACGAAACGCATTTATTCCATCGTTTACAGTGAACGATTAAGAAATCCTGCATCCGTGAAAGCAGGCGAATTAATCTTGTCCGGTGCGATAGGGAAAGTGATACAAACGCTGGGGATGGGCCCCCACCGAATCAACCCCAAATCCCGTCCCGACTGGTTTTGGAATCCCGAAAAGGCAGGCGGAATATTGTGTGACATTGGTTCACACCAGTGCGACCAGTTCCTTTTTTATACAAGTTCAAAACAAGCGGAGGTTAGTTATTCGCAGATAGGCAATTTCAACAATCCAAATTATCCCAATTACTCAGATTTTGGTGACATGAACGTACGCAGTCCGCACGCCACAGGCTACATTCGAATCGACTGGTTCACTCCGGAAGGACTGAATACCTGGGGAGACGGTCGCATGTTTATTTTAGGCACAGAAGGTTATATTGAAATGCGGAAGTACATCGATATTGCAGGCCGCAAAGGGGATAATCACCTGTTTCTGGTCAATCAGAAGGAGACAAAGTATTTCGATTGTGCACAGGTGTTTATGCCCTACGGGGAACAACTTGTCAGCGATGTAGTCAACCGCACCGAAACTGCCATGACGCAGGATCATTGTTTTCTTGCCACTGAACTGGCACTGACCGCTCAAAAAAAGGCCTTTAAACTCAATATCTGATAAAAATCAGCTTGGAAGTGACCATTCCCAATCTGTACGGGTCAGGTCGCGCAAAGCACGCAAAGTCTCGCAAAGAAAAGCACGGGATGATGATTTGTTCCTTACTTAATGAATTGAATGGCAAAAAGAGTTCAGCAAAATCTGAACTCTTTTTTTATTACTTTAACACCACCAAATTGAAGTTATCACAACTGATTCTGATCCAAAGACGACGTTAATTATTTACACATGGCAAGAAATAAACTGGAGGTAGTCAATGCCGCTTCCTTGTCGCCGCGCAAAACGGTGCTGTCCATCATGATCATTGCGTTGCTCTTTTTTATTTTCGGATTTACCACGTGGATCAATGCGATCCTGATACCCTATTTCAAAATTGCCTGCGAACTAAACAACGTGCAATCGCTGGCTGTCGCCTTTGCCTTTTACATCGCCTACCTGGTCATGGCTGTACCGGCGGACCACCTTTTGGAAAAGGTTGGGTTCAAAAAGGGGATGATGATTGGTTTTTTTATCATAGCATTGGGTGCCTTTATCTTTGTGCCGGCCGCACTGACAAGGACCTACGGGGTATTTCTGTTCGGGTTGTTCTCCATCGGCACGGGACTGGCCATTCTGCAGCCTGCCGCCAATACCTACATTACCATGATCGGTTCGCATGAAAGAGCCGCACAAAGAATCAGCATCATGGGTGTCTGCAACAAATCCGCAGGGATTATCGCGCCGTTGCTATTGGCTGCCGCGATCCTCAGGCCTTCCGATACGGAGTTATTCAGGCAGATCCCATTGATGGACGAAGCAACCAGAAGTGCCGCGTTGGATGCCCTGGTACGAAGAGTGATTGCCCCCTATTCTGTAATGGCGTTTCTGCTTATCGGACTCGGACTGATGATCAGATATTCCGTATTGCCTGAAATAGATACCAATTCGGAAAATAGTTCTGTGGCTGAAGCCAACACGGGAAAGACGCATATCATTCAATTCCCGCATCTGATCCTTGGCGCCGTGGCCATATTTCTGCACGTGGGATCACAGGTCATCGTGATCAACACCATCATTGGATATGCCCAATACTTCAATCTGCCTTTGCTGGAAGCAAAAGTATTCCCGTCCTATATTCTGACGATCACGATGTTCGGCTTTTTATTGGGGATTGTTCTCATTCCAAAATTCATCAATCATCTGAATGTCTTGCGGGTATGCACTACCACCGCAATTGTCCTGACCCTGTTGTTTTTCCTGGCCCGCGGTCAGGTTAGCTTCCTGGGCCATACCACACATCTGTCTATCTGGGTGCTGGTGTTGTTGGGGCTTCCCAATTCCCTGATGTATTCCACCATATGGCCGCTGGCATTGAATGGATTGGGGAGATTTACCAAAATGGGCGGATCAGTCCTCATCATGGGTTTATGCGGAAGCGCCCTATTGCCTCTTGTTTATGGCTATTTTTCTGACCATTATGATCCACGCTCTGCTTACTGGGTGATATTACCGTGCTACATTTACCTCGCTTATTATGCCTATTCCGGTTGTCATGTCAGAACATGGTCAACAAGTAAGAATCTGAATATTAGCAAAATAGAAAATTGACAGTCAACCTGTCATCTGCGGATACTTAAAGTCGATTCAACACTTGCCGGTCATCCAAATTTCCCCGTGTTTCTTGGATGACGATAAACGTCAAATTGCAACGATAAAAAACCAGGCAGTTCCAATGCTATTGAAAAGCAGTAACTTAACATTTGCTTTCTTCATGTGGCATGTATTATTTTTTCATGCCGTTGTTCTTCAAATGGCATTCGACTCATCTTTGCCTGACCAGATGCCCCTTAAAACCTGAACTTCAGTTGAAGTGTTGAATGGATCTCTAAAGATTGGTGCTTACCTCAATTAATTGGTTTTCTCCTCAAACTCAAAAATGAATTGTGTATGACAATAATCGCATCCTTGTGTTATCAGGTGCGTTGAAAGTCAGCGACACCTAAAATCCTGACCTGAAAGAACAGGTATAAGCTATTCTGCGTGGTGAACTGGTACTATAAGCTTCTTAAGCTAGGAATACGATCTATTTAAACCGAAAAAAATCACGAAGAAAATTATGAAAAACACAAATTTCCTGAAAGGAACCTTTCCTTTCCTTATTGGCTTGTTATTGGCTTTTCAGGGATGTCAGAAACCAATAGTAGACAATCCTCCAACAAAAAACGAGCCAATTTAAAACACTCAAATTCAGAACTGGGACATCAATTCATTCCCATCTAAAACGATGACCCAATCTTTCCCTGCACTGAAATCTGCTTCGCTGGTCAATGCTGTTTCCAATGGCGGATTTGAAGATGGATTCAATGGATGGACCACCTACGCAACAGGTTATGGCATTGGCGGAGACATTTCAAAAGCATGGTATGAGGGAGCCTACGACCCTTATAATGCCTAATATTACGGTCCATTTTTCCATTATGAGGCACTTGCACATACTGGTGACAAAGGCGCAACAGCCACTGAAAACAACCCAACTTATCACAAACTTTACCAGGATGTAACGATCCCTACCGGGATTGTTGAAATGAAGTTCTGGATACGCTGGAAAAACGCGTATAGCTATTGGTATCCCTCTGGCCAGAACATCCAGGTAAATCTTACTGACATCACTACGTCGGCCAACCTGGTCACGTTATTCGATGCCTACACGCTGGGCTTACCCATGTTCTCGGGAGGTGGGGATGCAACCACTGCCAATTACGAACAAAGGACTTTTGATATCTCAGCCTTTGCCGGACAAACGGTAAGGTTAGAGTTTATTAGTCTGGTATATGGCTTTTATATGTTTGTCGATTTAGACGACATCGAGATTGTCCAGGTAGCCTACCCTGCACAAATGGACATTAAGCCGGGAGGAGGGAACGTGGTGAATCTTAAATCCAAAGGAACTTTGCCTGTCGCCCTGTTGTCTGATGCCAATTTTGATGCTACGACCATGAATCTACCCACCATTACCCTCGGGAATAATGTTGGAACAGAAACCCCGATAATCATTAAAAACGATGGTCAATACCAGACCTCATTCGAAGATGTCAATGGCGATGGATTACGTGATTTAATGATACATTTCAGCACACAACAGCTAATTACCAATGGTGATCTGAATTTATCCACCACAGTTTTGAAACTGAATGGTTATACAACTGCCGGTCGCTATATTATTGGCAATGACAATATTGTAGTTGTCAATTAATATTTTCATTACTGTAAAGCACCTATCTGAGAGATCCTATTCAAGGGAGTTATTTCAGTGCTTACCGAACGCTATTGAAGAAAGCCGAGATTTACTATTTGCCGGTTTCCACCTGAAGAGGTTATCACGAAACTGGTAACCTCTTTTTTTTGCTCACAGGTAATTTAAGTTTTAAGCACATTTAAATGTCGCAGATTCTGAATCCCCTGTTTCGAGAATTCTACCAGTTATGTCGCGCAAAGCTCGCAAAGCCCGCAAAGAAAATAATGCGAGAATATTAATTGTTCATTGCTTAGTATTGTAATATCATCCGTATAATCTGAGAAATAGGGGAGAAAAATGAAATGAGGAACCAATAAAATCACTAATTTTAAATCTAGTAATTACCCAAACACAAACCGGTTATGAGAAAATCGATCGCCCTATTTTTGACTTTCACATTCTGTCTGCCTGCTGCACTCTTCTCCCAGACAGGGGGAAAGGTGTTCGACAATTTGTCGATGCCAAGCAAAATTTTGAAAATGGATCGCAAATACGCCGTTTATTTGCCTGCCGACTATGAAACATCGCAGCGCAGCTATCCGGTTTTGTATTTACTTCATGGTGCCGGTGACGACCAGAGCGGTTGGATTCAGTTTGGCGAAGTAAAAAATATTGCAGACAAGGCGATTCTGGAGGGCAAATGTACCGCCATGATTATTGTTATGCCGGATGGCAACACCGGGCAACGGGGTTATTTCAACAGTCCGAAGGGTGACTGGAATTATGAGGATTTCTTTTTTCAGGAGATGATTCCATTCGTGGAAAAAACATACCGGACCCGGACTGACAAAAGATACCGCGCCATTGCAGGTCTTTCCATGGGTGGAGGAGGAACATTCATGTATGCCCTTCATCACCCCGAACTATTCTCTTCGGCATGTCCGCTGAGTGCTTCAGTCGGACCGGTGTCCCTGGAGGAAGCCACTACCCGATGGGAAAAACAATATCCAGGCATGGCCAAAGAGGCACTGGGCACCTATTTCTCCAGACACAGCGCGCTTGAGTTGGTCAACAACCTACCTGACGATCAGAAAAAATCGGTGCGCTGGTACATTGACTGCGGGGATGACGATTTTCTCAACGAAGGCAATTGCCTGGTTCATATCGCCATGCGCAAAAAGGAGATTCCCCATGAATTCAGAATCCGTGACGGTGCCCATAACTGGACCTATTGGCGGGATGCGTTGCCAACGGTACTGGAATTTGTCTCGCAGAGTTTTCACCAATATTAAATAACAATGGATCATGGTGAATTGACCGGGAACAAAAGTTGTTCCAATAATTGTCAATGCACCATGATCCATGGTTGATAAGACCAATCGCAACAATATGATCAGGTATTGTTTCTGATCTTGTCCAACAACCTGTTCAACTCCCGGATCTCCTCTTCAGTCAGATTGGTCAGCAAGGTATCCGCTTTCTTTTCACATTCGAACATTTTGTCAAGCAAGGAAAGCCCCTTACTCGTGATCTCCACAGATTTCTGACGCCTGTCGCCGGAATTCTCCTTCCTGGTAAGCAATCCCTTTTCAAACAGGCGGTCGACAATTCGACTGACATCAGAATCCTTGTCCAGCATTCTTTCCTTGATAAAACCAATGGTGAGTGGCACCTGCGACCTGAAACCACGAAGGATTCGCAGCACATTGTACTGTTGTTCCGCAATACCATGTTGCTTCAGGCTCTGAAAAAACTCATACCCCAACTGTTTGGTCGTATAGGTGAGATTAATCAACCCTTTGTGGTAATCATTCCGAAAACGGCCTTTCAAATCATCTTCTATCGACATAGCAGGAATTATTATTCATCTTTCAGAAATCCAAATTTACCTTTTTGATAATCTTCAAAGGCCTGAAGAATTTCCTGCCTGGTGTTCATCACGAAGGGACCGTGGGCAGCTATCGGCTCGTTGAGATTTTCGGCACTCATAACCAAAACAATGGCACCTTCTTCAGAATGTATCACAAACTCTTCACCTTCATTCTGAAACAAGGCAAAGTGATCGGATGGCACATGGTCTGTCTGATTGACCGTTATACTCCCCTCCACAACGAGCAAGGCCGTATTGCAGGAGGCAGGAAAAGAAAAATCAGCACCTGAATTCCTGTTTAATTTGACGTTGAACAGGTGAACGGGTGAAAATGTGGATGCACTGCCCATCATTCCCTTGTATTCTCCTGCGATAATTTCTACGACACCCCCACCCGACTCCAGTTCAAATTTATTGATCCGGTCATTGGTAAGGCTCTGGTATTTGGGCGATGACATTTTATCTTTGGCCGGGAGATTGACCCAAAGTTGAACCATTTGAAAATCGCCGCCGGTTTCACTGAATTTCTTTTCATGGTATTCTTTGTGCAGAATACCTGAAGCTGCTGTCATCCACTGAACATCTCCTTCGCCAATTACACCGCTCTGACCGGTACTGTCATGATGAGCCACTCTCCCCTTGTAAGCGATGGTAACTGTTTCGAAGCCACGGTGAGGATGGACTCCGACTCCCAATGGGTGGTCGGAAGGTGGAAAATTGAATTTCGACCCGTAATCCAACAAAATAAATGGATTCATCCGCTCCATATCAGCCCGGTATCCACCCGGGATAAAGTTGTGAACCCTAAACCCATCTCCTACAAAATGCGGATCAGGAGGAGAAAGTACAATTTCTATATTCTTGATTTTCAGCAAAATCAAAATTTAAATTGTTGTGGATTCCTTAAAAAGGCAACCACCCATACAAGAATCAATACCACACTTGGCATACCAATGCTCAAGGCATTCATCATGTGAATAATGATCGCGCCACCCATGTAGGAACTGAGCAATAAGGTTCCGTATTTATTGGTTTTAGGGAACAGGAACAACAAGGATGATGTGATTTCCCCCAGGGCAATAATGATTCGCCAATCTCCAAGTTTCATTTGTTCCATTTGCTCAGGGTGCAAAACTAATTTGCCTGTAGCACTGAAAAGAAAAAGTCCTGTTAATAATCCTGCGATTATCCAGGATACAATTTTGCTTGTTTTTGAAATTTCTGTAGTCATACTTTTTTATTTTAAATTGATTAAACCTACTTATCGAAGTATGGACATGTATACGTTCAAACATTATATGTTGTAACATATATTATTGAAGTTTTTAATAAATATTTTATATTGTCTGACTATCTGTGTTTTACAAAACACAAAAAGGCAAAAGTATAAAGGGAAAAGGCAAAAGTGAGGGCGCAATTATCAAGGTAAACTATTACTAACAACTAAAAGCTAAAAGCTAACAGCCAACATCAATTCTCTGATAACTCCTATCTTATAATATATAACTCGCAACTCGCATCCCGCCTACTTTTGCCTTTTTACTTTTACCTTTTGCCTCCTGCAAGGTTACTCCCCAAAATGAAAATAGAGCTTTCCTGACAAAGGCTCCGCGCCTGGCAGATATTCATTTTTTTGGCTTTGGGGACCTTCTGCCTCAGGCTTGGTGAATTTGGTGCCAATGGCACTGATACCATTTAATATTGAAATATTGCCTGCAGGGAATGGAGGTGCGACTCCCCCCTTGACAAATCTTGCAGGCTTGGGGGTATAAAGTTGAAGGAACAAACCCTCAGTAGCCGAGATGATGGTAAAAGGCAGCTCTTTTGTTTGGACCTGAACGGCATAAAAATTGGAGTAATACCCTTTGAACTCCGGATAATCCCAGGTTTCTCCGGTAACAGTGTTATTATATTTCTTGGAGAAAATACCAAATTCAGTGCCCTTCATCCTGTTTTTCCAAACACGATAGGGTCCGTTGGCAACCAGTGTGGCTCCTTTCACCAGGTTATCAGGATAATCGAATGAGATACCGGCATAGTCAACCTTTCCTTCCGGATGAAACCGGTATTCCAATTCCAGCCAGCCTCCAGGAAGCATCGTCCACCTTGCAAAGCAACCGGGAGATTGATCGAAACTGACCTCTACCACCTGGTTTTTCCCCGATTTATTCAATGTAAGTCCTTTAAAATTCAAAGTATCACCAGTAAAATGAGGGCCATTGTTGAAGGGGACGTTCTTGTCTCCCACTTTCACTTCGGTCAGCAAGCCTGTTTTCCTGCTGAACTGAGCGGTTGTTTTTCCGGAGGATAGAAGTACATAATCTTCCTTTTCAATCCCAGACACTTCATCCTGTGAAGTTTTAACGATTCGGCTAAGGAAATCAGCAGGGTGTGCAATGGGCCACGACCACCTGTTGATTTGCCGGCCAAAAGGATCTGTCGCGGTCAGAGCGAGCGCATCAAATTCATTCCATTGATCCGGAAGAGCCAGTTTTAAACTTCCGCTTTCTCCAACCGCAATCTTTGGAGAGGTAACGGACATTTGCAGTTTCTGCTCTTTCGGCTGACTGAAAATCCCCGTATATCTGACCAATTCAACGGTGAATTTGCATTGCTGAAGGTTGGTGTACAAAAAGCGGTTGGTCACTGGAATATTACCAGAAAAGCCTTTGTCAATCTTAAGATCACCGACATGCACCGGCGACCATATCTCCTTTATGGTATAATAACTGGCTTCCTTTTCCCGGTAGGGTCCAAGAATTCCATCGGGAGCATTGTTTCCATGCGTATCTACCGAATCCTTTAAATCGTTCCGAACGATACCCTCATCGGCAAAGACCCATAAAAATCCACCTGCCGCCAAAGGTTTTGAACTCATCAGGTTCCAGTAATCGTCGAGTCCTGCACCCAATCCGCCATCGTACAATCCATGTAGAAATTCAGTAGGAAAATAGATGAGATTACCAGAATTCAAGGCATTGTCAACATATTTGTAACCCGGATAATGTTTCGTGTCTGTGCCGTTGAGTTTGGCCCACGGCTCAATGACCTGCCGGTTTTGAGGATCATATTTGGCATATTCGCCGCGCAATTCCTTGTTGAAACCACCTTCATTCCCGTTATCCCATAAAAGGATCGAAGGATGGTTCACATCACGTTCAACCAGCTCTCTGACGAGGCGCTTTCCAACCTCGGTGCCGTAATAGGCTTGCCATCCCGTCAATTCGTCAAGAACAAACAATCCCAATGAGTCGCACACCTCCAGAAAATGCTGATCAGGCGGATAATGGCTCATGCGCACGGCATTCATGTTCATGTCTTTCATCAAGTTTACATCAAGGATGCTCAACTCTTTACTGCTGCAGCGTCCGGATGTTGGCCAGGCAGTATGGCGGCATACGCCTCTGAAGATGATTTTTTGGTCGTTCACATAAATACCGTCGCCGGTTCTTACTTCCACCGTACGGAAACCAAAGCGTTGCCGGACCTGATGTAATACCTTTTTCCCCTCCTTTAAACTGACCACCACATCATACAAATTGGGTGTTTCGGGGTTCCAAAGCAATGGCTTCGGGAATAATCCTTCAAGTTTGATTTGTTCTCCTGCTGAAGGAACCTCTGCAATGATAGGTTTTCCAAAAACCTGGCCATCATTGGTTTGAATCCTGGCTTCTATTGTTTTGCCCTTCTTGATTCCGATCAGGAACGCATCCAATTTGAAGGAGCCGTCTGCTTTGGCATCTATGGCCACCCTGTCTATCGACTGGGATGGAGTAGCCTCGAGGTAGACAGGTCTGTAGATACCGCCAAAGACCCAGAAATCACCCCTGCGTTCGGCCTTGTTGATGGTTGGGTCGGTTGATTCCTTGCTGACTGTCACTTCCAGCAGATTCTTGCTTCCGAAATTGAGCAGCTCGGTAATGTTGTATTTAAAGCGGTAGAAGGAACCCTGGTGGATGGCACCCGCTGATTTTCCGTTTATTTTGACTTCAGTATCGGTCATTGAACCTTCAAATACAAGGAAAATGCTCTTTTTCTTCCAAAATTTTGGAATTGAAAAATTGTATTTGTAAAGTCCCTTTTCGTCATTGAAAACCTTTTCATTCTGACCGTAGTTGAAAGCTCCAAATCCCTGGAATTCCCAGTTGGAAGGAACCTGAATGGCCGACCATTTCCCGCTGTTCATTCCTTTGGTACAAAAGAAATCCCATTTGACGGTGTGATCTTTGTCGGTACCTGACAAATATTGAATTTCCGTTTTTTGGGCGACCAGGTTGAACGAAAGCAAAAGTGATACGTAAAGCAAAAGTGATTTTTTCATGAATGGTAAACTATTAATGTTTTTATTAATCTGAATATCAACAGATTGATTTTTCGTTCTCATTTTAATGTCAGATTTATATTCGATTAAATGCCAATAGATTGCTTCGCTGCGCTTGCAGTGACAGGTTTATTGATGTTGTAGGGTGGAGGAAGGCAAGACCTACCGTATTTGCGATCCGCCATCAGGCGGAGAAGCAATCTGTTTCCTACAGAAACTACATCTTATATTGTCATAACTTCTCCAATGGCCGATAGATACTTCATTCTGTTACCTTGTCAATAATTGAGTGTCTAAGTTAATTGAAATGAACCACATTACCAACCCGACAGACCTTTAAAGCCGGTCATTTCCACAAAAAAAATCGCCGCTATTGAACTTGTCAATAACGGCGATGATTTTTTTGATTTAACTAATCAATTAAAAGTATCCCGGATTTTGAACATCTGCAGGCGCTTGTATTGGCAACAAACGGTCTGTATAGGTGTTCGGAATTGGTCTCAGCTTATGAAAATCCTTCACATTGGGAGCTGCGTCCGGATTGTAAAGTTTGGCACGGGCAACCAGGGTACCTGTTCTTGCCAGATCTTCCCAACGGTTCAGCTCACCATAAAGTTCACGTCCGCGTTCTTCCAGCATCCAGTCGACAAAAGGAGAAACATCGGATACACCGGAAGGAAGTTTTGGAGTTACCATCATGGCCGGAGTAACCAACATATCAGTTTTGGTATTTGTAGTACTGTTGGTACCACCGTCATATCTCCATACCTCTCTTGGCTTGGCTTCACCTTCTGAATAGGCCGCACGCTGACGAACCACATTGACAAATTTGGCTGCGTTGACCATATCGCCTTTTCTTCCATACGCTTCTGCAGCGATCAGGTAGGTCTCAGCCAGACGAGCGCGGTGCAGGTTCCTGGATCCTGCCTGATAATTGATGTCCGGGCGTTGGGTATCCAACCATTTCAACATGGCAGGGAAGTTATTGGTATCATATAAATCCTGTGGAAACAGGATATATGGTGCTTTGGCAATATCAACCAACATCTGCCTGTAGTTGGCATCATTCAGCAGTGTCTGCTTTGGATAAGTGGTTGAATAAGGCGAAAGTGCACCATAATTCTTGGGAGAAAAATAGATACATGTATCACCGGCCTTTTGCTTGGGTTGACCCACTAAACTGGCAGGAGGACTGTAAATGACTTCCGAAGTAGCCGCATTGGTGGCTGGGTTGACGTAATAGTAGTTGGCAACCCATTTGGTAGAAGTGGCAGGATTGTTGCAATAGAAGGTCCATTTAAAGGTCTTGTAGATCCTTGAATCGATCTTTTTGTCCCACAAATTTTGTGAGAACTGAGGATTGATGCGTACGCGTTTCCAAGGACGACCGTTTGGCTGGTCCCTGATCATGCCGGGTTTCACATCATACTGGGTAACCCAGTATAGGTGAGTCTGGTTTCCACCATCTGAAGTTGAACTTCCTGCTCCGCTGAAAATAGCATCCTTGGTGTATTCAATATCCCAGATGATCTCCCTGGAGACTTTTTGGTTATCCTGGTCGAAAACCATGGCAAAATTGGATTCCAGGGCATATTTATTGGAATTAATAACTGCTTCAGCATAGAAGGCGGCACTGTCGAGGTCGCTTGCTTTTCCACCACGTCCGGCTGCATCATAGCTGTCACGGGTCAGGTAGACTTTAGCAAGCAAATGTCCGGCGGCCCATTTGGTAGCACGACCCCTGTCGGCTTGCTGACCAATATCAGGGAGCACGTCGTAAGCGGCCCTCAGGTCACTGATGATCTGTTTGTAAACATCAGTTACCGGTGAACGTTTGAAATCAGTAACCACTTGCGTGACATTACCCTGTGTAATCAATGGCAGTGCGCCAAAATGCTGCACGAGGTCAAAATAGTAATAGGCACGCAAGAATTTAACCTCAGCGGCTCTTTGGGCTTTCTGAGCATCTGTCATATCTGTCACATTGGGCAGGTACATCAGCACCGTGTTGGCACGGGTAATTCCCTTGTAATTGTTGTTCCAGAATTTGTTGAGTACATCATGGGTCGGGTTCATGGAAGTCAGGTATTTATTGAAAGCGTCCTTGTTGCCGCCGTCAGTTCCTTCCCAAGTCATGTCCGTACCATACTCTGTCAGGCAAAAATAGGATTCCATGTTGCCGGCAGCCGTTGACCCATAAGCTCCGGTTTGATTACCTGCCTGATTATAAGATCCTCCATACCATCTGAAGGTCTGGTAAACACCGGTTACCGCAGCTTCCATTCCAACCTTCGTGTTGAAATAATCGTACCCTACGTCGGTATATCTCTGTTCTTTCAGATAATTATCGCAAGAGAAAACCGATAAGATTACCAGAACTGTAAAAATATATTTTGCTATTTTTTTCATATCCTTTTTAATTTACGTTGTAATGCTTCATCAATGTCATTGTATTAAAAACTCATGTTGACGCCAAACATAATCGTCCGTGGCATCGGAACATTGAAGTCCTGTCCGCTTTCAGGGTCAGTACCAGGATACTTGGTAAAGCAGTATGCATTCTGAATCGTAGAGTATACCCTGAGTTTAGAAATCCTTGCCTTGGCCGTGATTTCCTTTGGAATGGTGTAACCCAGGGAGATCGTGCTGATACGGAGGAAAGAGGCATCAAAGAAGTTCAATGAGCTTCTGTATGCAGGGTTTTCAATACCATTATTAGGCCTTGGAGCCTCGTTACTACCGTTACTGGACGTAGCCTTTCCAGCAGCGTCATAACCAGTTACCTTCCAATAGTCAACTTTCAAACTGTTGTAGCGACCATTGAAACTCAAACCCCTGTCAAACTGCAGCATGTTTCCAACGGAAGCATTCAGGAAGAAATTAAAATCAAAATCCTTGTAGGTGAAATAGTTGGTCATACTGGCGGTCCATTTAGGACGCGGTGTACCAATAACTACCTGGTCAGCGCCTGTAATTTTACCATCGCTATTTGTGTCAGCAATGTGGATGGTGCCTGGAATAAATGAAGATCCGAATTTTGCGGCGTCCGCTTCCTGGCCCAATTGCCATATTCCTGCGGATTTATAGTCGTAATATACTGAAAGTGGCTGTCCAATGAACCATTTATTACCAACGTCGTCCACTTTACCTCCGTACAATTCGGTAATTTCCTCCTTGTTCTTGGCATAAATAAACTCTGTATTCCAGTTGAAATTTTTCTGGACTACGTTTTGCGTGTTGAGGGTTAGCTCAATACCCTTATTCCTTGTTTTACCAATGTTATAAACAACACTATTGAAACCGGAAACCTGAGGTAATTGCCTGTTCATCAACAAATCGGAAGTATTCTGAAGATAGACGTCAAGGACACCACTGATCCTGCCCTTGATGAAACCGAAGTCGATACCTGCATTGTATTGTTGGGTCTCTTCCCAGGCAAGGTCCGGATTAGGCATCTCATTCTGGTAGAAAGCCATCACATTATTGGCTCCGAAATTGTACCGTGCAAAACCAAGATTACCTGCAGTTTTATAAGGATCGATGGCCGAATTACCTGTCAAACCGTAACCTGCACGAAGTTTCAGGTTGCTGATTGCTCCTGCACCGCTCATGAAATCTTCCTTGTTGATACGCCATGCGATGGCAGCCGATGGGAACATAACCCATTTGTGACCCTGGGCCAGACGGGATGAACCGTCGTAACGGGCTGAGGCAGTCAACAGGTATTTGTCTTTGTAGCTGTAATTGATACGTCCCATGAAAGAGGCCAGTTGCCATTTGGTGTAGTTACTAGAAACCGCAGCAGAGGCAGGTGAACTTCCAACATTGTACCACAATTGGGTTTCGTAAGGAAGGCTCGTTACGCCGATGCGGTAGGATTCAAAGGTCTCCTGTTGGATAGATTGAAGCAAAGTTGCACCAAAAGAGTGATCCTTGATGATCTTGTTCCAGTATAAAAGGTTCTCCCAGGTAAGCATCATACGCTGGTCGCCGCCGTTCTCAGCACGGGCCAAACCGGCCTGCCTGTCTGAACTGAGCGAACCATAGAAACGCTGATCGGTATATGGACCGTAGTCCACACCAAAGTTGGAACGGAACTTGATGTCGAGCGGCAATTTAACCTCCATGTAATAACTGCCCAGGAAACGATTTTTGCTGTAGAGAACAGTTGCCTGAGTTTGATTGAGGATTGGGTTCCACAACTGCGGGTCATTTCCCGGACGATTGAAAAGAACGCCTGTGTCTACATTGCGGATATTGGCCAATGGAGAAAGACTTGTTATTCCAGAATAGCCATTGGGACCATCGTTGCGGTCGAAATGTGAGAACTGGGTTTGTCCGCCTATTTTCACATAATCAGAAAGATCCCAATCGAAATTGACACGAACTGAATATCGGGTGTAATCCTGTCCGATCACCATACCTTTTTCATTGAAATAGGTAGCTGAAGCCAGAACTTTTAGTTTGTCACTACCACCTCTGATACTTACTTCATGGTTGGTGACGGTACCCTGCCGCATGACAGCACCCAGCCAGTCTGTGGACTGTAGTTGATCACCATGCCAAACACCTTGTGTATCATAGGCACTCTGAATCTTAAAACCAATCCCTTTCAGGTCATTTTCCTGACCTACGGGCAACATCGTGACATCAGCTGCATAGGTAGGTTTATCAACCGGATATTTACCGGTTGTCCGGTATGCCTCGCGTAAAAATTCAACCCACTCAGGTCCGTTGAACAGTGCCAGTTTTTTTGCCTGGTTTTCTACACCATAATAGCTATTGTAGTCGACGACTGCCTTGCCGGATTTCCCTTTTTTGGTGGTGATAATGACAACACCGTTGGCACCCCTGGAACCATAAATTGCGGTGGCAGATGCATCTTTCAAAATATCCATGGACTCAATGTCCGATTGGCTGATCTCACTCAAACCAACTACCAATGGAATTCCGTCTACGACATAAAGAGGAGTATTGGTCGCCAATAAGGAGCGGTTACCACGAATCATGACATTGGCATCTGCACCCGGAGCTGCGTTGGCCTGCTGAACGACCACACCGGCAGCTTTACCCTGCAATGCCTGGGCTGAACTGAAACTTGCCCTTTCCATTAACTTGGAACTTCCGACAGACGATACAGATCCTGTCAGGTCTTTTTTGCGAACAGTACCATAACCAACCGCCACAACTTCCTCCAACCCGATGGTTTCCTGAGCAAGTTTGACGTCAAAATTATTCTTGGTACCGATGGCTATTTCCTGGGCAACCATTCCCACAAACGTAACTACAATCGACTTGGCATCAACGGGTACGGTCAGCGTAAAACCTCCGTCCATGTTGGTAATCGTGCCTGTGGTGGTTCCCTTCAGGACGACAGATGCCCCGGGAACAGTTTGTCCGGTGTCATCAGTTACTTTCCCTGTTAACACTTTCGTTTTTTGCTGTTCAGCGCCAGACGGAGACGGATTGGCTCCATAGGTATTTAAATAACCAGTTAAACAGATAAATACGAATGTGAGTGTGGTTACTGATAAAAATTTTCTTAGCTTTTTTTTCATAGTCTAATTTTGTTAGACAGCTGCCGGTATTATCTGGAATTGCAGATATGGAATCAGCAGCTGGTGGTTTTAAAATTTATCACTCTCATGTTTACAACTCCTGCATCTGAGCAGTTCCGGTTGTACAATTAACTACTTCAATTTTTGTTCATCGGCAAGTCCGCTATTTAAATTGTTAATGAATTAAATTTTACGATCTTATATTCAATGATCTAAGGTATTTTTTCATTCACAAGGGAGAGTTGGTCATGAATTTCAGAAGTTAAACCAAGAAGTCCAGCAAAAAATTAGTATACAATCGGGAATCAAGCAAATAATTCATGAATAATCAGGCAAATTGTGCTCATATTTATATTTTTCAAAAAAGAAGCTAACAGTGTTAGACCCGATAGCGTTCACGAAAAAACTTAGTTTGGTAATAGACACAAATATAAAAAGTAATATTTACGAATAATTGAAAATTATAACATATTTTAACTGTTATACAACATAATTAACAACTAGATTTTTACTAATTGCATATAATTCAAATACTTATCCAAATATCTATCGAAAAATCGCAATGGCAGTTAGCCTGATACTCAAATGGTTTAACCTTCAGGCTTGATTGAACTCATCACTCAATCACCTAAAAAATAAGCAGTCCATCGAGGGAAATCAAAAATAAACGGGCAAAGAAAACCACTCCTAACCACGGCAGGCACCAATCTCTTGAAATGATTGTTCGCATTCTTTACAATATAGCGCAATCACCGGAATGAAGAGATGCAGTATCCATTCAACCAAACGGTAATGTTTAAAAAATTACTAATTTTGGTATTCGTACAAACACTGTTATTACAAACATTTTTTATCCTATGAATCATTCTTACCAAAAATCAATGCTAAAAATGACATTCATTGTCATTTTTGCCTTTTTTCTGTCCAGTTCAGGATTGGCAAAATCCCGAGATTATTACCAGATACAGGTATACTTGTTAACGGGTAAAGTCCAGCAGGAAAAAGCGGAAAATTTTCTAAAGACTGCTTATCTTCCTGCATTGCATCGTGCCGGGATTAAAACTGTAGGGGTTTTTAAACCCATTGAGAGTGACACCACCTCTGAGAAACGTGTTTATGTCTGGGTGCCTTTTTCTTCACCCGATCATTTTGCCAAAATTCAGGAGATCCTGATAAAGGACACCGAGTATCAACAAAAAGGTATTGACTTTTTAGGCGCTCCGTTTGATAAGCCAGCCTTTCTACGGAAAGAGTCCATACTTCTGGCAGCATTCCCGGTTCAGCCAGCATTTGTGGTTCCTACATTTCCAACACCACATAGCCAACGAATCTATGAATTGAGAAGTTATGAAGGCCCTACAGAAAATCTTTTCCGGCAGAAGGTTAAAATGTTCAATGATGGAGGAGAGATCGCGCTATTTAAAAAACTGGAATTCAACGCTATTTTTTATGCCGAAGTAATTTCAGGAAGTACCATGCCTAATCTCATGTATATGACCACTTTTTCCGATATGGCCTCTCATGATGCCCACTGGAGTGCTTTTGGAAAACACCCTGATTGGGTCAAACTAAAAGCAGTACCCGAATACCTGAATACAGTTTCCAAGGCTGTGAAAGTATTGCTGCACCCAACAGACTATTCAGATTTATAGTCTATTCCAACTGGTATTTTACAGCAAAGGGCACAAAGAAATATGGTTGCATATTACTTTGTGCCCTTTGCTATAACTTCGAGTCCTTCGTGGTTATATAATTCAGATGAAATGAGCATGATTGGAAATCACCAACAGAGATGATTATAACCCTTGCGAATTCCATTTGGCCATTAAAAAGCAAATTATAAACAAATGAACTGAATAGAACCTATTTTAAAAATTCTGTAGGAATCCCGGCAATTTGTTCAAGGGTAATGCTTTTAACAAATAGTTCTCCCCCTTCAGACTGGATCTGAATCTTGCCCTTGCTTAGGGGACTAACTTTTCCATCCTTATCTATACTTCCCGAATTGGAGTTCATCATGTTGACCACTCCGTTGACGACGTGCACAGAACTTTGTCCAAAACAATAAAGGTCAATCACGTTCCACTCTCCAGCAGGTTTTTCGTGGTCAGCCTGTTTTGAGCAACTTTTTGCAGGAAAACCGGCGCCAAACTGGGATTTCACACCTTCGGGGTCATAGCGGAATACTTTTCCTTCCGAATCCTTTGCCGCCATAATTTCAAAATAGGAATTTCCCATGCAATAGGAATCGCCCATTTTTCCGGTACATAACTGAAATTCGTGCGCGCTCATCCAAATGCCCAGACCTTCCCCAAAAGCTCCAAAGCTATGGTATAACAGACCTGAATTCCTTTGTTTGAATATTTTATCCCCCCATTTGAAAACCATCCGGATGTGATAATTCGCATATTCCTCTTTGGTTGCCAGAGAAGCATTTACCTCCCCGGTAATGCGAAGCAAGTTTTCACCATTCAGTTTGATTACACTAAAAATGGGTTCTTTGGTCTGGACAGTGGATGGGCCTGTAAAAATTTCCCAGTTTTTAAGATTTTTGCCGTTGAACAATTTCACTTCCTTGGGTTTCGCAGATAACATCACCGGAAGCAGAAAAACAGCCAGAAAAAGAATTTTTTGCATTTTTTTGAGTTTAGGAATTAAAAAAACTGCCCCGAATCCAGGGCAGTTTCAAGCTTTTGAGCCAATTGTTTGAATCAATGCCCGTGAAGAATCTCCTGGGCTTTTTCTAATATGGTTGTGTCGTCAAGCAAAACGATACCGCCATTGGGACCTTGCTCAATGTGCATGCCTACGCTTTTACCATGAACATAATTTGCTCCACCAAAATAATTCCTGACGGTCTCGACATCCAAACCCAATTCATCAGCGATGCGGTGCATTGAACCGTCAGGTAATGTGTCTTTAATTTTTCTTAACTCGTTAAATGTTATTCTTTCAGTCATCGTATTGTTTTTTAATAAGTTAATAAATAATTTTATTGGCTAAATTCATTATAATTCTGTTATCTGTATGGCAAATTTTCTTTTTTTTCGGTCCAAAAAGTGCCGAACCTCCGCAAAATTAGCAGCCATCCGTCAACCGGAGGATCATTTTCTGAATATATTTTTAAATCATGACTGTTTCGGTTCAGCCAAATTAATATTAATACTTTAATGTTGTTACACTCGTGTTACAACATTTGGAACAGTGCAGTTGAAATTTAGATTTTTTAACATTTGCTTTGCGTGGTAAGATGTATTACCTCTTGATACACATAGAATTAATTCCAATATAATGGTTGAATTGAAATAACTGTTTAATAACATATTTATTCAGTGGCCGGATGGCACATCTCCTGCAAGTCTGAAAAAGGATTCAAGAAGCATGGGCCTCAAACGTAACTTGTTGATTTTATGATTATCCCTATCCGGGAACACACGATTGGATAAAAATATGAATAATAGTTCATTCATAGGATCTGCCCAGACAAAGGTTCCGGTGAAGCCTGAATGTCCATAACTTTGTTCTGACACCAGGGAGGACGGATACCTTTCTTTTCCGGTATGTTTGTTCGTCTGGATTCCTGGTTTGTCAAAACCGAAACCCCTGCGGTTGTTGGTTTTTTGAAAATGACTGCTTGTCCAAACCTTCAGCGTCTCCGCTGTGATGTATCTTTCGTTGCCATATTGCCCATTCTGCAGATAGAGTTGCATCACTTTGGCCACATCACCGGCCGAACCAAACAATCCGGCATTCCCTGAAATACCTCCCATCATAGCAGCTGTTTCATCATGCACAAACCCTTGTAGCAGATCATGCCGAAAAGTCCGGTCATCCTCCGTTGGAACAATTTTCTCCCTTGGAACATGAAGCCACGGATTGTACATCAGCGTTGACACACCCAATCTGTCGTACAATTTATTCTGCAGAAAAGTCTCATACGTTTCACCTGAAAGATTCTCTATCACCTTTGGCAAAATGACAAATCCGAGATCTGAATAGGCATATTTTTTGGTTTTTAGCAGTGGAGAATCTCGAATGACCTTGTAAACGGAATCCCGATAACTATCGATCAAATATAGATTTTCAGCGACTCTAAGATCATGACCGGCAGAGGGTCGGATTGCATAGTATTCTTGTTTGTATCCACCCTGACCATCAAGTGTCTGCGGATACAACACCACTCCAGATTTTAGCCTTGCCTGATGAGAAAGCAAATCAGACACCAGAATTCCTTCCTTGTTGCTGCCTTTCCAGTCAGACCAGTAATTGCTCATCTTTTGTGTTACGAGAAATTTTCTCTGATCGGCCAGCATCATCAGGGCTGGAACAGGCCCCAGGACTTTGGTCACCGATGCAAGGTCATAAATATCATCGTTCAGGACAGGCTCTCGTTGGTTGTATCTGTGAAATCCGTATGATTTGTTGTAAAAAACCATTCCCTTCTTGGCCAGAAGAAGCTGACATCCGGGAAATGCATTGGCTTTCAGTCCAATCCCAACCAAAGAATCCATCTTCTGAGCCAATTTAACAGAATCCATTCCCAATTCTTCAGGCAAAACATAGCTAAGCCTACCCGCGGCAGGAAAAAATATCCCTTCTCCTTTTCTGTATCTGTTGAGTTCGAAAGGCAACTTCCCAGAGGAACTGATTGCACCGAACAACAATTGAGCTGACAAATCCAGCCTGTCAGCATTCACCTTTCCTGTTACCACAATTTCAGCTGCCGGCATAACCTCTGTCATCCTCGTCAAAAAACCGGAACGACCATATGCCATCATTACAGTTGTAACTCCTTCAAAATCCTTCCCTGAAAAATGCTCCGCCTCACCCCTACCTTCTTCAGTCACAATCACCATGGAATCCTGTTCCACAATTGCCAAAATAATTAAATTGTAGGATGCTGATTTTGGGAAATTCCGTCGGATGCTTTCATACTTGGTTCCGGGCGGAACTGTCAGGTAGTCGGCTTTGATGTATCTTCCTATCAACTGCGGCATTGGATTTGCCTTACCCATCCCAATACATACAACCAGTGTTTTTAGGGTATCCAGCCTGTTTAGTGGCAGCAGGTTAGATTCGTTTCTCAATACCACCAGGGCTTTTTTGGCTTCCTCTCTTTGCAAAAGACGATTTTTTCGTTCAGGAGAAATGACAGAGACTGCAACAATCTTTGTCGGATGTATCGGATGAACCACAGGTACAGGGTTTGCAGCATGGACAGGTTTGGCTTTCTTCTGGGCGAAAAGGAAGCCAGACAGCATCATAAATATAATTACCAGCAGTATTTTTTGAAACATCAGAAGAAGCTTACTATTAAAAGGAGTCCAAAACTAACCAAAACCTTACACTTCCACGCTTTAAGAATCGTTAAAAAATTGGTACGACAAAAATGCAGCTTACGCTTGATATCTTTATCTTAGCAAAAAAAATCAAACATATGGAAACTGTCATCATCCGGATTTTAAAGTGTGCAAATATTTCAACGAGAAGGACTTTTGGCATTTTGGGAATATTTGTCCTGTTTTTGTGCATAATTCCATTGAGGTCAGGAGCACAATCACCGGTGTGTGGTGCAGACCAGCCCGGTCTTTACCTGCCATCGTTGATGGGTAAAAGGGTTGGATTGGTAGCCAACCATACTTCAACTGCCCAAGGCATTCATCTGGCGGATTTTCTGAAAGAAAAAGGCATTGCGCTGAAAGCAATTTTTGCTCCTGAGCATGGTTTCAGAGGTGAAGCGGATGCCGGTGAGAAGATCGACAATTCAGTTGATGCGAAAACAGGAATACCAGTCATTTCGATTTACGGAAAAATAAACAGACCCACCCCGGAGCAACTCGCTGATATCGATGTCATCATCTACGATATTCAGGATGTGGGATGCAGGTTTTATACATATATCAGTACCCTCCATTATGTGATGGAAGCCTGCGCAGAAAACGGGAAAATGCTCCTGGTCCTCGACCGGCCCAATCCTAATGGTGACTATTGCGCCGGCCCAATCCTGAAACCTGCATTCAAATCAGGAGTCGGGGTAGACCCAATTCCTGTGGTACATGGCTGTACCGTAGGCGAAATGGCCGGCATGATCAACGGTGAAGGATGGCTGAAAAACGGATTAACATGTGAGTTGAAGGTGATTCACGTAAATAATTATACCCACGAGACTGTTTATGCTCCGCCAATCAAACCCTCTCCAAATCTCCCGAATTACACTTCCGTAAGACTTTATCCATCCCTTTGTCTGTTTGAATCGACAAGCGCCAGCATTGGAAGGGGAACGACCTTTCCATTTCAGGTGATTGGCTATCCGGACTCCAAATTTGGCAAATTTTCCTTTACACCTGTGAGCCTCAAGGGATTTGAGATGAACCCCACCCAGAAAGACAAGGTCTGTTTTGGCAATGACCTTCGAAATTTAGATATGATACCAACTTTTACCCTGAAATATTTCCTCGAATGGTACCGGCAATTTCCGCAACCAGGTGATTTTCTGACCAGAGAGCGTTGGTTCAACCTACTGATGGGCGATGATCAGGTCTTAAAACTCGTTAAGGCCGGCAAAACAGAAAAAGAGATTGAAGCAAGCTGGCTGGATGAGTTAGAAAACTATAAAACCATGCGCTCCAAATACTTACTCTATAAAAATAACTAAAGCGCATCTAATTCCTGGTGCTTTGCCTTTTTGCTATTTCCGGTGCGCTAAGGACGTCGAGTAATCCAAGTATACCATATCCTCCAAGAAATTTATTACATGAACCCATACCTTGTTGCATCCCTTCTCTCAGGTTATTTTGTGATCTTGATTTTCGTGGCCTACCTTACCAGCAGATCAGCCACAACAGATACTTTCTTCACGGCAAACAGGAAATCACCCTGGTTCGTAGTGGCTTTCGGAATGATCGGCACAACCATTTCCGGTGTGACATTTATTTCCGTACCCGGGGAAGTCGGCAATTCGGCATTTACCTACTTTGAGTTCGTGATGGGTAATTTTGTGGGATACATGATCGTCGCTTTTGTGCTGCTTCCTGTTTATTATCGCATGAACCTGATTTCGATCTACACTTACCTGGAAGAAAGGCTCGGATTTTTCTCCTATAAGTCAGGATCATTTTTCTTCCTGCTCTCCCGTACCATTGGCGCAGCATTTAGAATGTATCTGGTAGCGGAAGTTTTACAGCTCGCATTTTTTGCCCATTTCGGCATTCCTTTCGGAGTGACTGTATTGATCAGTATTGTCCTGATCTGGATCTATACCACCAAAGGAGGCGTAAAAACCATCATCTGGACAGATTCACTACAAACCATCTTCCTGATATCTGCCGTCATACTCACTATCTTTTTCATTTTCAGGAGTTTTGGATGGAGTTTTACAGACATGGTCAGCAAGGTAGCCGACAGCCCACACTCCAAAGTTTTTGACTGGGACTGGAAGTCAGGAAAATTCTTTGTCAAACAATTCCTTGCAGGTATTTTTATCACCATTGTCATGTCGGGCCTCGACCAGGATATGATGCAAAAAAATCTGACCTGTAAAAACCTCAAAGAAGCCCAGAAAAACATGCTAACTTTCAGTGTGATCTTCGTTGGGGTGGTTTGGATGTTTCTTACGCTGGGTGCTTTGCTGTATATCTATGCCGAATCGCACCAGATCGCCCTGCCCGCAAAAAGCGACGATTTATATCCTCTTCTGGCCATAAACCACATGAGTCTGATGATTGGCGTTTTTTTCCTGCTTGGAATTACGGCTGCCAACTATGCAAGTGCAGACTCTGCACTGACTTCTCTGACTACCGCATTTTGCATTGACTTCCTGAATTTCAGCAAACGGGAGGATCTAAACAAAAAGAAAATCCTGAAAATAACTCACCTTGGATTTTCCCTGCTTTTACTGCTGGTCATCCTGATTTTCAAAGCTGTCAACAGTCAAAGTGTGGTGATGGCTGTATTTAAAGTCGCGGGTCTGACTTATGGTCCGTTGCTTGGTCTGTTTGCCTTTGGCTTGCTCACACGATACAAGATCAAAGATCGGCTGGTTCCGGTGGTGGTTGTTACCGCACCTGTCCTGTCAGGTCTGCTCAACTATTATTCAGAACAATTATTGAATGGGTATCAAATTGGCTTTGAATTAATCATCCTCAACGGAGCCCTTACATTCATAGGATTATTCCTGATAAGATCCCATTCAAAAATTATTTTGGTTAAAAAAGGTTAAAATTCGTTTTTTTTAATTATATTTGATAAACTACTTTGCTTATAGTCCGTCTAATTAAAAACATCCTTTAATCCACCGCCGGAATGAAAAGCTTTGTACAAGCAATGGTTGTAGTTCTGATATTCTCCATCTTCGGCGGCTGTCAGAAAGAACGTGAAAGCGATTCCAGTGGGCGATTGTTATTATTTTCAGTAGACACCATCGCTTTCGACACCATCTTCAGCACACTTGGGACTCCTACCAAAAATCTGAGAGTCTATAATTCGACAAGCAACAAGCTAACTATTTCTTCCGTCAAACTGGGTGGCGGTGTCAACAGTGGATTCCGTCTGAATGTCAACGGGGAAGCATCCGACGAAGTTTTGAACGTCGAAATTCCTGCTCATGACAGTATTTTCATCTTTGTGGAGGCATTCCTGAATAAAAACGGAAATAACCAGACCATGCTGGCTGAGGACTCCATACTATTTCGGGTCAACAACAAAGAGCAAAAAGTCAGGTTAATTGCCTGGGGTCAAGACTTCAAGCTCATTAAGGCAGAGATGCTGAAAACAACAACCTGGACCAACGAAAAGCCTTATCTTGTTTATAACTATGCCTTTGTCGACTCTTGCCAGACCTTGACCATCGAACCGGGATGTACCATCTATTTTCATAAAAACGCAGGATTATTTATCAAAGGGACACTTATTGTCAAGGGAACGCTGGATGATCCGGTTATTTTTAAAGGAGACCGGCTTGAGAGCGGATATATGAATCTGCCCGACCAATGGAGCGGAATCACCCTTCTTTCAGGTAGTCACAATAATTTCATCAATCACAGCATCATCAAAAATGCAAATATTGGATTGCAGGTTGGTAACATAGAGAAAGAAGGATTTGCATCAGTTGAACTTGCCAATACCCGAATTGAGAATATGAGCTGGTCAGGAATCTGGGCCATGAAATCCAAAATACTAGCCTACAATTGTGTGATTGCCAATGTTGGATATTACAACACAGCCTTGCTACTGGGCGGAGATTACCAGTTTTACCATACTACATTTGCCAACAACAGCAATGCCAACATCAGCGACTTTCCGCAAAAAGAAACGCTTACCATATCCAATTATCTGGTTAACAGCAAAAATGGAACAAAATACATTGGAGATTTAAACCAGGCAATCTTCGGCAATTGCATTATAAGCGGACTTAGGAGCAATGAACTTAATATTTCGATTGACAAGCTTGGAAAGTACAATTATCTTTTCGATCATTGCCTGGTTCAGATTGCAGACACTTTCAAACTGCCAAATCCCGAGAAGTTTGTTGGTTTGATCCGAAACGTTTCTCCCCGTTTCATCAATCCGCAGAAAGGTATTTATGAATTGGATACACTTTCAGTTGCCAAGGATTACGGGAAGGATAGCTTTTCTAAAATAGTTCCTTTCGATCAGAAAGGAGTCAACAGAAATTTAGATTTAGGTCCCGACCTGGGTGCCTTCGAGCGTATCGAGCGTAAAAAAAAGTAACCAATGATTATTTTCTCGCGGACACTTCTTACTGCGGCCATTTTTCTTTTTCTCTGCACTATCGATCTCATCGGACAAGACAAAAAAACATCCAGTTACAGGATTGTGTTTTACAATACCGAAAATTTATTCGATCCGTTTGATGATCCTGTTACCAACGACGGGGAATTTACTCCTTCCGGAAAAAATCACTGGACAATTTCAAAGCTTGAGGATAAGGTGATGATGGTCTACAGGGCCATTATTTCCGCTTCCGGTGGACATTACCCTGATGTCATTGGTCTGGCTGAGATTGAAAATCTATGGATTATAGAGTATTTAATACGCAAAACCCCGCTAAAGGATGGAAACTATGGAATCATCCACAAAGATTCTCCAGACCCCAGAGGAATTGATGTAGCTCTCTTGTACCGAAAAGAGACGATTGTTCCGCAGGATTTCGATTTCATTCCAGTTAAGGGAAAAGGAAAAAATCCTTTTCTCTCAAGAGATATACTCCATTTCAAAGCATCGCTGAATAAGGAAACAGTTCATTTTTTAGTCAACCACTGGCCATCCAGAAGCGGAGGTTATACGGAGACCCTCGAGAAACGAAACATTGCCGCGGGGATAGCTCGCCGGGCAATAGATTCCATTTCCGCACAAACACCGAACGGTAAATTCCTTTTAATGGGTGATTTCAATGCCACTCCGGATGAAGCATGCTTCACGAAGATCCTGGGAGCATTGCTTCAACCTGACAGTCAAAAACCTTACGCATTGATAAATTTGTCGCAACCCTGGCTGAAAAACAGGATTGGAACCATCCGTACCAAAGGGCGCTGGGAAATCTTCGATCAATTTATTTGCTCTGGCAATCTACTAAATAACAATATGTTGTACGTTTCCCAAAGTGAAACAACGGTGTGTACGGCCGATTTTTTAATGGAAGAGGATCAAAGGTATCTTGGAAAAAAGCCATTCCGCACGTTTCTGGGACCTGTTTATCATGGAGGAGTTAGCGATCATCTGCCCATTTGTACGGTAATTGCTCAGGAAGTTCCCAAAGTGAAATAAAGCGATTTACGTTATTTGCAAGCACTGACCAATTAATGAGTGCTATTGAGTTCTTTTGCTCCTGTTATATCCACACAACTAGCTGACTATTTTGTGTTTTTAATTATTTAACTTTTAATTAACAACATTCTTTTAAACTGTTCGGCTTCCTCCTCGTCAAAAGAATCAAACAATAGTATTTGATTCATGAGAAAATTTATTTTATCAGTTTTGGTTTTTGCGCACTTTTTTGCTGCCTACGGGCAAACTCCATCACCCTTTAGTCCTTCCCCTGTAACAGTTCCAGCAAGTAGTACCAATCCGGCTATCAAAAATTTGGTCGTTAAGGGCAAAGTAATAGAAGCAGGATCGGCCATGCCAATGGGATACGCCAACGTTGCACTGTTTGCGGCTGCCGACTCTTCAGTGGCAGGCGGAATAATGACAGCCGACAATGGCTCATTCGAGATTAAGAATCTATTACCCGGAAAATATTACCTGAGTGTCAATTTTATTGGATATTCAAAAAAAGTCATTCCTGTTCAGATTACTTCTGCCAAAGCAATAACCGATCTTGGAATGATCAAACTACAGACTACTGATCAAAAGATTGGTGAGGTTGAAGTAGTTGCAGAGAAACAAAGAGTCGAATTCAAGATTGACAGAAGAGTTGTCAATGTAAGTCAGAATATAGTATCGACAGGCGGAACAGCTGTTGAAGTTTTGGAGAATACACCCTCTGTTCAAACAGATTTTGAGGGTAATGTAACCTTGCGGGGAAGCTCCAATTTTACAGTATTGATTGATGGCAGACCCAGCGTTGTCAAAGGAAGTGATGCTTTGAGGCAATTACCGGCCGCAGGAATCGATAAAATTGAGATCATTACCAATCCATCGGCCAAATACGATCCGGATGGTGACTCAGGAATCATCAACGTGGTCATGAAGCGAAACCAAAAAGATTCTTTCAGTGGTTTGATCAACATGACTGCCGGATTAAAAGACAAATACCGCGGGGATGCCAATTTTACTTACCGCACCAAGAAGTGGGATTTTATGCTGGGGGCTGACTTCTCCGACATGACCAACCTTGGCACACGTAACATGTTACAAAAGATTACAACTGGCGATACCATTACCTCCAGAGAAACACTGGCCGACGGTACTAATTTTCACAAAGGGCACAATGTCAAGGCAGGAATTGATTATATTTTAAGCGCATCTACCACCATTGGAATCATTGGTACTATAGGATCCATGGACCATGGAGATGCCAATCTTGGACATCAGACTACCTCCTACAACCTTGGCATTCCAACCACCTATGTTTATCAGGACAACAGTTCAAGCAGAGGCGGCAAATATTGGAGCGGCAACATGAATTTCATGCACAAATTCGACAACAAAGGTCAGGATTTGCAGGGATTATTCTACTTCTCGGGAGAAACCGGCGATGACATCAGCAATCAAATCAACTACAATACAAATTCCAGCTGGCAATCCATCAGTACCAATCCATACAAGTACAGGTCGAATGAAAGCCCGAATGAAAACCAGTTCCGCTTAAAGCTCGACTATGTACTGCCCATTAGTGACAAGAACAAGTTGGAGGCAGGATACCAGGGAAGACTGGAAAAAAGCAAAGAAAATTTCATTTTCGAAGAGTTCGATTATGCGAAATCTAATTGGGTGAACAATCCCAAATACAGCAGTCTGGTCAATTTCTCACAGGATATTCATGCATTGTATGCAACATTTTCGCATTCAAACAAGAGCTTCTCCTACCAGACCGGATTAAGGACAGAATATACCAACCGGAAACTGGAGAGTGTAAAAGCCAACAAGACCTATTCCCTAAGCCGATTCGATTTTTTCCCGACACTCCACCTTTCGCAGAAATTTGCCAAAGAATATGAGTTACAGGCCAGTTACAGCAGAAGATTAAACCGTCCTGAAGGTTTTATGCTCGAACCATTTCCAACTTTCATGGATCCCTACAACATCCGCATCGGGAATCCTGATCTGACACCCGAATATGCCGGATCTTATGAACTTACCCTGTTAAAACATATCAGCAGCTCCTTCGTTTCGCTGGAGGGATATTACCGTCACACAAAAGATTTGATGACCAGAATCCAGACATTGGGTTCAGACGGAATCATGAATCACACGATGCAAAACATGAACAATGATTATTCGCTTGGTAGCGAGTTGATGATCAATTATGAAATCAAACCAGGAATGAGGCTGGTTGCCAGCGGTACGATTTATAACTATTGGCTAAAGGGTGAGATCAGCGGTAAAAGCGTGGATCAATCAAGCACCAACATCGACGGGAAGTTGAACTTCGATGTAAAATTGGCCAAAAGCACCAGAATGCAATTGATGGGCGTCTTCCGCGGACCTACGGTATCCGCCCAGGGACGCAGGGAAGGAATGTATTTTGCCAATGCTTCGGTGAAACAGGAACTGTTTAACAATAAACTGGCAGCCACCCTGCAGATCCAGGATATTTTCGGAACCATGAAATTTAGCGGAACATCCTATGGTCCAAATTTCGAAAATCAATTCACTTTCAAACGCGAGTCGCAAATTATCCAGCTTACGTTGAGTTACAAAATCAATAATTTCAAAACAAATTCAGGCAAAGAAGGCCCCGACTCTTCCGGAAACGAAGGAGGAGGCATGGGTGAATTTTAGACAAAACTTCCATTAAATTATTTCAAAAGGCTATCCTTAAACGGATAGCCTTTTTCATGCCTATGCTCCTTCAATTATACTGTCAGTCAGTCTTTTAAGTCAAGTCAAAGAATGTCAATTATCTACAAATATGTCATGAATCCATGATGGATATAAATACCTCCCCCCGAAATTATTTCAAAATTTCTCACATTAAATTACATTTTTTTATATCCGGTATTTAACTGGAAATTGACAATAAAAAAATAAAAATTTATCCTTGAAGAACATATCCTTTGGTGTAGTCATAAAGTAATAATTTTTTATATTTACGGCTACGTTACAAATCTTTTTAACTCAATAAATTTATTCTGATGAAGGAGACAAACAAAGTTTCAAGAAGGGGTTTTTTGGGAACAGGTGCTGCTGCTGCTGCTGCAATAACTGTCCTCCCCTCCAACACAATTGCGGGTTTGGGACATCAGGCACCCAGTGACAAGCTGAATATCGCAGCTGTAGGAATTGGTGGCATGGGACATGGAAATTTAAAAAACCTGAGATCTGAAAACATCGTTGGTTTATGTGATGTTGACTGGGCTTATGCCGACAACTGTTTCAAAGAATTTCCCGGCGCCAAAAAGTACAAGGACTGGAGAGTCATGTACGATGAAATTGGGAAATCGATTGACGGTGTTCTGGTAGCAACAGCTGACCACGCACACGCAATTATTGCTTCTCATGCCATTACCATGGGAAAAAGCGTTTATGTTCAGAAACCGCTTACCCACTCTGTTTACGAATCCAGATTGTTGACTAAGTTGGCTGACAAATACCAGGTTGCCACTCAAATGGGTAATCAGGGGTCATCCAATGAAGGTGTTAACCTGACTTGCGAATGGATTGCGAACGGTGAAATCGGTGAAGTAACCAAAGTTGAAGCATTTACAGACAGACCTATCTGGCCTCAGGGATTAAATACACCTAAACAAGGTCAGTGGGTTCCTGAAACACTGGATTGGGATTTGTTTACCGGACCTGCCAAAATGCGTCCATACAACGAACTTTACCACCCTTGGAACTGGCGCGGCTGGTGGGCATATGGAACCGGAGCACTTGGAGATATGGCATGCCACATCCTTCATCCGGTATTCATGGGTCTTCAGCTTGGCTATCCTATTAAAGCACAGGGTAATTCAACTTTATTACTACAGGATTGTGCGCCAACCGCGCAGAGTGTAAAACTAACTTTCCCCGCCAGGCCAACTGAAAAACATGCCAAAGTTAAAATGCCTCAGGTAGAGGTGTTCTGGTATGACGGTGGTATCAAACCGATGCTTCCGGCAGCATGGCCTGCAGGAAAAGAACCGAATGATTCAGGCGGTTGTGTCTTCTTCCACGGAACCAAAGGAGTTTTGGTCTGCGGATGTTATGGCGTGAATCCATGGATTCTTCGTCCGGATGGCAAAGCTGAAAAACCAGAGAACGCACCTAAATTCCGTCGTCGCGTTGCGCCTCTTACCCATGAAATGGATTGGGTACGTGCCGCCAAGGAATCACCTGCTTCCCGAGTAAAAACTGCTTCAGATTTCAGTATGGCTGGACCGTTCAATGAAATGGTTGTCATGGGTGTTTTGGCCGTTCGCCTTCAGACCCTCAACAAAGAACTGGAATGGGATGGACCTAACATGAAATTTACCAACATCACAGAAACCGATAAAATCAAGATTGTGGTTGAGGATAAATTCAGTATCCATGATGGTCACCCGACTTTCAATAAATCCTATACGGATCCTGTTCCTGCTACTGATTTCGCAGCGGAATTGATCAAACACACTTACCGCAAACCATGGTCATTGCCAGATATGCCGGCATGATCTTAGGTTTTGTGATTGATATAAAGAGCCGCTGCAAATTGATGCAGCGGCTCTTTTTTTCAATTGCCTCAGAGTTGTGAGATCTCTAGCCTATGTCAAATTTATCAGGTAAGTTTTACTCAAAATCCTTTTCCTGATCTTACAGTATGCCCAAGGGTAATATATGCTCAAGGTAATGATTGTCAGAAGCATTTGTCCCCAAATGAATAGAAAATCGTTTAATTGATCTATTTCATATCCAAATTTCAACTTAGCATCACCGGATATTGCGTAAGTCTTATCTGCGAAGTATTCATACAACCGAACCATTGCCAAAGGAGCGAAAATTCCAACAGTGACTATAGAAAGTATGATCTCCAGGGCAATCTTTGCATACGAATTCCAGAACTTTGTCTCCCACGAAATAATATAATCCTTGTAACTGATATTCACCATCCATTTATAAAAACAATATATGTATGGAACCAAGACAATGACCATGACAATTTGAAATACAAGACCAACCATCTTGGCATTTTCCGGATGACCAATTATCAGCATTGGCATGAGTGCTATTAATACAATCATTGGAAGCATAAATGTCAACAATAAAATCACAAATAATTTTCCTCCCTTGCCTTTGAACTCCAAAAATTCAGAATCATAGGATGAATTGTTTACAAAATATCTTTGGATGTCAGCAATAAACCAGGCCATATATATTCCTATTGTAATTATGCTTAAAAACAATCCAAGTATAACTTTCCAAAGATACTCTCCAAAAGAACCTGAAAATTTGACAGGTATATCCTTGAAAACTACATTTTCGATCATCAATTTGGCAATGTAAAATGAAAATACAAATGCAACAAGAAACAATAAGATCAAAATTGGGAATATGAATGCAGGTGAAATACTTCCTTGACGAAAACTCGTCATTTTCAATAAAAAAATCACGTAAGGAGCGGCAAAACAAAATAAAAACAGAATCCAAATCGGGAAAAATTTCTTCCCTGTCAAACTAAAATTAAAATAATCTTTCATGGGTTAGATTTTAAATTGGTCAATCATTAAAATTTATTGGAACGCAATATGGTATATTCAATCTTACTTACTCACCGCAATTGCTTTCTTTCGTACAATGGTGATTTTCTC
>JBAXUL010000033.1:0-35368 GCA_037129695.1 Prolixibacteraceae bacterium | reverse complement strand
TGCTGATGTGGATTTGCCTGAATTTATCGAGCTCCGGTGGATTGCAAATCCATAGTGGCTTGAGAATATTTCGATCAATTAATTACTACATTTGTTGTAAATCTATTCAATCCATTTAAATCTAATCCATTGGATTTCTTAAAAAGAATCGATAATGAAAAGAGATTTACTTCCTGGGAAGAAAGACAGGATGGTTCACGGATGTATTGGTTTGTGGTAAAAGGTAAAACAGGTTGGTCGGCCAAATATCTAAAAACTGTCGATCGGGATGAAAGAACCGTTTCTTTTTGGCAGGAAATATATGATGAGTCGGGAAATCTTGTCGAAATTCATGAGAAGTTTCCCATTGATAAGGGACATCAAAAATTGTAAGCTATGGTCATAACAAAGCAACTGCTGGCTGTGAATTTGCTCAGCTATTTGCAGCACAAAACAAGTCTGGATGATTTGGTCGCCTGGGCCGAAAATTCGTTGATGGATGAAAAAATCAATGAAGACGATATTGAAGTAATTGGCTCCATATTGGCCAGAATCGGTGTCGCTGATGTAAAAACATTCGGCTTGACATTGGAAGAATGTGATGAGATCATGAAAAACCTTGGTTACGAACTCAAGATTGATGCCGGTTTGGTTGCCTGATCTTTTCTGTCTGGATATTTGTATTTCTATCTTGTATGCCTCTTGTAATGGAGGCTTTTTTTGTATGCGAGCCCCCCCGGTTAAAACCGGGGGTTATGTACGGGAAACCCTTGACAGGGTTAACAAATCTGCACAGGACTGAATCAATCCAGCGGGTTCCAGCGGTTCCTGAACGAGGGAAATCCACACCAGTGAGCGAATCCGGGGTTTAGCCGCGTAGCGGCGAAATATTTGTAGCCCCCGGTTTTAACCGGGGGTTGAGGAATGACAGGAGATCCCCGTCCGTGCGCAGATGTGGATGGAACCGTGAATGAAGGGATCGGACGGATGGCAGGAGGACAGCGGAAGGAAATGACGACCTCCTGATCAGATCATTGGATTGGCTTTTTGTGCTTGATTCAGCTTTTTCTTCTTTATCACTTTTTGTCGTCACAAAAAGTAACCAAAAAAGACCTGACAAAATGAACTCACTCCGCCTACGGCTTCGCTCAAACAGCATTTTGTCTCAAAGGTAGGGTCTGTTTTACGCTTCGCGCTCATTGATGAAATTTCCAATCGCATGCAATGTGGAAAATATGGAAATTCCAGGGTGTTGGGGTTTAGCCGCAGAGCGGCGAAATATCTGTAGCCCCCGGTTTTAACAGGGGGTTCAAGAATTTCGGGAGATCCCCGTCCGCGTGCAGATGTGGATCGGTCTGTGAATGATGGGATCGGACGGAAGGGCACGGATATTGAAATGGCGGCAATCGCCACGATTTGCCCCCCCCACCCCCAAAAAGTGAGCATGAGCCAGATACAGGATTTTTGTACCCCTTTCTTTTTTATTCATTGCCGACTGCTTTAGCTGACGGACCAAGAGTCCAGGATTTGAACTGGGCTTTAGCCCAATACATGGAGTTGGGCTAAAGCCCTTGCTCAATGATCTTCGCCACCCGTCAGCTAAAGCAGACGGCAATGAATGAAGCCCCTGCTCGCTGGCGGGGATTTGCCCTTCGGCTTCGCTCAGGGACTTGACCCTTTGATGGTACGGAGGAGTCATTTATCTGATGTTATTACCCACCTGTGTCATTCCAGGCCCCAGTTAGCAAGGATTTGATATAACGCTTAAGGCTTCAATAGGTGCCAATTCGATCAATTTTTATCCTTATTCACTCAAATTTGAAAGCAAATAATTCTCTTTTGCCGATTTCTTACGGTAACTTTATGGGTATGGGAATTCGTAATCTATGAACAAACTACTTCAGCATATCCAATTGATTGAGCGTGTCGACCAACTGATCCGTTTAAGGGCAACCGGTTCCCCTCGCAACCTTGCCCGAAGGCTTGCTATTTCAGAAGCATCGCTTTATCGATTGATTGAAACCCTGCGGGAGATGGGCGCCCCCATAGAGTTCAGTGTCTGTTACCAAAGCTATGTTTACTCGAGCGAGGTAAAGTTTATTTGCGGGTTTTTCCAAAAGGAGTTATCAAATAAAGAAATTCAAATCATAAACGGTGGTGTTCATAATCTTGCATTATTATTAGATATCAACAAAACAAATTTCTTCACTGTCAATATTTGAGAGTGGAATCTCTTTCCTTTGGTTTTGTAACGTTACGCGTGCCAAAACCTGCAGCACGGGAAAGAAAGCAGGAATAATAATCCATCGAAATTTAATAAATTTGAGTTATGAAAGAGTTGAAAAAAAATGAGTTGATGGTTTTAGAGGGTGGCTTTCTACCTCTTGCAGTAATTATTGGAATTGGGGTATTTGAAATTGGTTGTTGCATTGTTGCTTTAGGGATGAAAGCGAGATTGAATCAGGAAAAGCCAGGTCCAGCGCCAATTTATGATGCTAACTGACAATTTAAAAGTATTATGAAACATTCAACAACACATAATCAAGATAATCTGATTGGATTCTCAGAGTTATCTAACCAGGAAATGAAAAACCTTAATGGTGGTTTTTGGCTTATTGTAGCAGGTGTTTTGGGCGCAATGGCTGCCGCAGCAGCACTATACCGATTTGGCTACGATATGGTTGATAAGGCATATGAAAACGCAAAAAAGCAACAGTAATTGATTTAAAGTAGCTTCATTGAAATGAAGCTACTTTAAATAGTTTCATTGAAAAAATAAAATTCTGACTTCTATGAAATCTCGTTCATTCTTGTTGAAAGCTATATGTTTAGCAGGTATTCTATTTTATCTATTTTATCTTTACCAATTTGGATATCGCCTTGTTGATAAGGCATTTAAAGTTAATTTATCGACAAATAATATTGACAGGACATCAATTTCAGGTCATAACACCAATTATTCCGAAATAGTTTTTCCTGTCATTATTGTATTACTTATTCTTATTGTAATAATTGGTTATAAAAGGCGATCAAATAATCACCATTAGTGTATATCAAATAGCCCAATTTTTAAATAACGCCATCTCGCCTCTTTGTACAATGCGAAAAATCTGTAGGTGACAGTGCCAATGTGAAAGTGATGGTTCGAATAATTTTTTTGCAAATCTGGCTATTCCTATTATCCAATTTTGGTATTCAAGACCTAAGTTTTTAATAGAATATTTGATTGATAAAGAACATAGGTCGAACCCTAAAAAAGATGACCAATTTTTCTGCGCCGATGAAAAATAACAATGAGATTGTCGAAGTATTTTCAGGAGATTTGTACCAGGCAACCATGGTCAAGGATTTGCTGGAAGCCAATAACATAGAGGCATTTATTGAAAATAAACTGATGTCGGTAATTGAACCTTGGGTCGTATGCCCAGGCGGGATTGCACCCGTGAACGTTAAAATTTTAAATTCGGATTATACCAAGGCACAAGAGTTGATTGCTGCTTTCACGAAAGGGGTATGAACATTTTTTGGGGAGAAAAAACCATATTTCATCGGGAAACATTAATAGAAAACATTAAAACAAGAGAACCTCACCTTATTTGTAGCCCCCGGTTTTAACCGGGGGTTCAAGAATTACGGGAGATCAGTGTCCGCGTGCAGATGTGGATGGAACCGGAAATGATAGGATCGGACGGATGGCAGGAGGACAGCGGAAGGAAATGACGACCTCCTGATCAGATCATTGGATTGGCTTTTTGTGCTTGATTCAGCTTTTTCTTCTTTATCACTTTTTGTCGTCACAAAAAGTAACCAAAAAAGACCTGACAAAATGAACTCACTACGCCTTCGGCTTCGCTCAGACAGCATTTTGTCTCAAAGGTAGAATCTGTTTTACGCTTCGCGCTCGTTGATGAATTTTCCAATCGCATGCATTGTGGGAAATATGGAAATTCCAGGGTTTTGGGGTTTAGCCGCGTAGCGGCGAAATATTTGTAGCCCCCGGTTTCAACCGGGGGTTGAGGAATGACAGGAGATCCCAGTCCGCGTGCAGATGTGGATCGGACCTGGAATGAAAGTATCGGACGGAAGGGCACGAATATAGAAATGGCGGCAATCGCCACGATTTGCCCCCCCCACCCCCAAAACGTGAGCATGAGCCAGATACAGGATTTTTGCATGCCTTTCTTTTTTATTCATTGCCGTCTTCTTTAGCTGACGGACCAAGAGTCCAGGATATGAACAGGGCTTTAGCCCAATGTAATGCATTTGGGCTAAAGCCCTTTCTCATTGATTTTCGAGTCCCGTCAGCTAAAGCAGTCGGCAATGAAAGGAGCCCTTGCTCGATGGCGAGGTTTAGCCCCTCGGCTTCGCTCAGCGACCGCGTGACTCCTTGCTGGAATGGATTTGGAATAACCCCGTGAGGGGTTTCCCGTGCATAACCCCCGGTTTTAACCGGGGGTTCAAGAATCTCGGGAGATCCCCGTCCGCCTTAAGATGTAGAAGGAACCGCAATGGATTGGATCGGACGGAAGAAATCAAAAAATGAAAGAAGAGAGATTGAAACAAGCAGACAAATTGAAATTCTCAGAAATCATACCGGATAGAGGCAATAGGCACCAGTCCGATCAATTTCCTGTCTCTTGTCACAACGGCCCCGCTTGAATAACTGAAGGTCCGCTGGTAAACATTGTTCCGGTTCAAAACATTCTGTATATCCATTGAAAAGCTCAAAGCCGAACTTTTCTTGTTGAGCCGGTACATGATCCCAAAATCCATTCTGTCGTAAAATGGAAGATGCTCCCCAAAAGTATTCGGCACATCATAGACCATGTACTTCTTTTTTATACTTTGCGCAAAATCGGGCGGAGTATAGCGGTAGCCTCCCCTGGCCATGTTCCGCAGATTAAATCCAAGCGTGTTCTGGTTGTATTTCCCCACTTTGAATTCTTTCCCGCACACAAAATTGAAAACAATATTGGAATTGTAATAGGTTGGATACCAGATTAGATTCGATGCCTTGTATTTGGAATTGAACAGAGACATGGTGGCCAGAATATAATAACTGCGCGAAAAAGACTTGTCGATGGTGAGTTCAATACCCCTGTTTTCCGAAAGTCCGATGTTGTTGAGATCGATATCCGGCATCCCCTCCGAGATATTCACCATCGAAAAGGTATTGGAAGGGTTCAAGGCAACTGGAACATCGTACAGGTGCTGGTAATATGCCTCCAGTGACACCCTGAGATCACCCGAAAATGATTTCCGGTATCCTGCAACCAGATGATAAGCTTTGGTGGTCTTCAGGTCGCTGTTGAGGGTTACCCGGGTTTTTCCGACTTTCACCCTGAAATAATAAATGGGCAGGGCTTCAATTCTCGAATAGATTCCTGTGCCAAAATTGATGGACTGGTTTCCCGGTAGGTTCAGCACCATACCAAGCCGGGGTTCAAAGGTAACTTCCTTGTTGACACTGGTATAAGTGGAATGGAGGGCCGGAACCAGCTCAAAAACATCGTTCGGCTTGAATTTCCACTGGAAATAGGATTGGGTGTAAAAACTTTGTTCCCTTTGGTTGGCCAATGTATCAAATAGTTGGGTAGCCTGCCGTCTGATGCTGAACATGTCGGCAAAAGTACGGTGATATTCAAAACCGGCCCTGATCGAATTTTTGCCATCGATTTTTCTGTTAACCATTTCCGTTATCCGCAATACCGGAGAGATAAACCAATCCTGCTTGTTGATCACGTGGACCATATTGGAATCAACAACTCCTTCATGCCACTTCAGATTGGAGTTGGTAATTCCTATGATCGTACGCAGGTATGTTTTGCCATCCTTGAAATTTTTCAGGTGTTTAACACCAAAAACGGCAAGGGCATCCTCCTCCAGAAATTCATCATTGTTGATCCCCTTGACGATTTCCGATCTGTTTTTAGAGGCCTCATTTCCTGCTTTACTTTTCCCGCCAATTGTAAAAAATTCAAGATCTCCCATTTTGGCTCCGTGGAAATTCATTTTGAAGGTCCAGTCCAGCGATGAGGGTATAATGCTCAAATCCTGGAGATTGATGATGCCGTATTTTTGAAGAATGTTGAAATTGGCATACCGCATGGAGAACAGGTAAGAGTTATTGGTTGATTTTCCAATTGGTCCCTCGGCGGCGGCCTCCGCTCCCACCACACTCAACTGCAAACCGAATTCATGATTGTCCGTATTTCCTTTCCGCAGCCTTAAATCCATCACACCTGAAATTGCATTGCCAAATTCTCCCGGGAAGGCCCCGGTATAAAAATCAAAATCTGCAAGTACATTGGTGGAGATCATGGAGTAAGCCCCGCCGTTGCTACCGACTCCGTTCGACAAATGATTTGGATTGGGAATTTCAAGTCCTTCCAGTCGCCAGAGAAGTCCCATGGGGGAATTCCCCCTCACAACAATCTCATTGCTCTGATCGCTGTTTCCGCTGGTAATACCGGCAAAATTAGCCACCATCCTCAACGCATCATAATAACCTCCTGCAAATCTGGCGGCATCCTGGCTCTGCAGCGTTCGTACACTCGAACCACTGCTGGGTTTGAGCCAGGTCTGCTTACCTGCTGAGATCTGAACTTCCTGCGTTTCGTACACTTTCGCTTCCATCGGAATCTCAAGCATAATTTCTTTCCCCGTCCCAACCTGAATATTGGCGACAGTCTTGGGCCCGTATCCTAATCTGGAAATCAGGATGTCCCACCGTCCGGATGGTATTTTGATTTTAAAACTTCCGTCGGCATCCGAGAACGCGGTAAAACCTGTAGATTGACCCGTGAACTGAAGAGTCGCTCCCGCAACCGGCTGAAGTGTTTCCTGGTCACGAAGAATCCCTTTCACCGTTTGCAGATAAACCTGGGCATCGAGCGGAAGAACAAAAACAATAGCAAAAAAACAAAGGCCGGCCAACTTTAAAAAAAGTCTTACCGGCCTTGACAAGTCTGTTTTTATCATGATTCAGGAGAACTACTCCAGGTAAGTATAACCATATAAGCCTGATCGATAATTGGATAAGAATTCTTTCCCCTCTTCTGCAGAGATGATCCCCGATTTAACAGATGAGGTAACCCAGGTTTCGACTGTACGAACCAGCTTCTTAGGATTGTACTGCACATATTCCAAAACCTCGGCAACGGTTTCGCCATCAATGACCTGGTCGATGTTGTATCCTTTGTCATCCACCGATACGTGAACGGCATTGGTATCACCGAACAGGTTGTGAAGATCGCCCAAAATCTCCTGGTAAGCTCCTACCAGGAATACACCGATGTAGTAAGGCTCCTTCGGTTTAAGCGAATGCACAGGCAAATTGTAGGACTGACTGCGGGCTGAGATGAAATTTTCGATTTTACCATCCGAATCACAGGTAATATCCTGGATTGTCGCGTATCTGTCAGGCTTTTCATCGAGTCGGTCGAGCGGGATGATCGGGAATATCTGGTCAATTGCCCAGGAATCAGGCAAGGATTGGAAAAGTGAAAAATTACAGAAGTATTTATCTGACAATAATTTAGGCAAGGTCACAAACTCTTCAGGTACGTGTTTCATCCCTGCAACCATCTGGGTAGTCTCTTTGGCAATGGACCAGAATAACCGCTCAATTTTGGCCCTGGTGGAAATATCGAGAAGTCCGAGGCTGAAACGGTCGAGCGCTTCTTCCCGGATTTGCTGCGCATCATGCCATGTTTCCAGCATCCTGGGCTGATTCAGGGTATCCCATAGTGAATATAACTCCCTCAGCAATTCATGGTCATCCGGACTTACCTCTTCTTCCTCTTCCCATCGGGGAAGTGAAGTAGATTCAAGTACTTCAAAAACGAGAACAGAGTGGTGCGCCGTTAAGGAGCGACCTGATTCAGTGATAATATTGGGATGCGGAAGTCCGTTTTTTTCGCTCACGTCCACCAGTGTGGAAACAACATCGTTGACATACTCCTGAATGCTATAGTTGACACTGCTTTCACTTGAAGACCTGGTACCATCGTAATCGACACCCAATCCGCCGCCAATATCCACAAAATCGATCAGGAATCCATTCTTGTGCATCTGAACATAAAACTGGGATGCCTCACGCATGGCCAGTTTGATGCGACGAATCTTGTTGACCTGACTTCCGATGTGAAAATGAACCAGACGAAGACAATCCTTCATCTTGTTTTTATCGAGATAGTCAAGGGCTTCAAGCAATTCGCTGGATGTAAGTCCGAACTTGCTGCCATCACCTCCCGAATCTTCCCATTTTCCGCTTCCTGTACTCGAGAGCTTGATGCGAATTCCAAGATTTGGCTTGATCTTAAACTGCTTGGCAATTTTGACAATCAGTTTCATCTCGCTCAGTTTTTCAATGACGAGATAAATCTGGCGGCCCATTTTCTGTGCGAGAAGGGCCAGTTCGATGTAGTCTTCGTCTTTGTATCCGTTGCAGATGATCAGTGAATCATTGTCGGTGTTGATGGCAATCACGGCATGAAGCTCAGGTTTGGAGCCTGCCTCAAGTCCTATGTTGAATTTTTTCCCGTGGGTGACAATTTCCTCCACGACGGGTCTCATCTGGTTTACTTTGATTGGATATATGATGTAATTCTGCGCATTGTAACCATATTCTTCAGCAGCAATTTTGAAACAGCTGGCCATTTTCTCGATCCGGCTATCCAGAATATCGGGAAAACGAAGCAGAACAGGAGTGGAAACATCCCTCAGCTGCAACTCTTCAACGAGTTCCATCAGGTCGACCTCAATGCCGTCCTTCCGTGGTTTAACGACCACATGACCTTTTTCGTTGATTGAAAAATAATTGATGCCCCAACCGTTGATGTTGTAAAGTTCAGCAGAATCTTCAACGCGCCATTTTCTCATTTCAATAACTTCTTTATTCGGTAAATGATTGGTCCGGAAAGACAGCTACCTATGTGCATAACTATCCGGAATTCCGGCACAAATGTACAAAATATGTTTATTTAATAAGGTTGTTGGTGGTTAGCTATTAGCTGTTAGTAAATAAGTTGGAATTGTTTGGTATCAAAAAATGTCAAACGCTAAAAGTTAACGGCTAAAAGCTTGATTTCTGACTCCTTCCGGCAGGCTGACAGGCTCATATGCCTGGTTCCTGAGCTGGGGCGTGAACCCTGCATCCGAAATACATTTTTGCATTTGCTGAGAATCCATCGAAAAAGAGGCACCTGCCGCAGAAACGACATTCTCCTCAATCATGATTGAACCAAGGTCGTTGGCGCCCGCATGAAGGGCAATTTGTCCGGTTTCCTTACCTACCGTGAGCCACGAGGCCTGAATATTTTCAATGTTGGGGAGCATGATTCTGCTCAAGGCAATCATCCTGATATAATCGATGGGAAGTATGGGTTTGAAATCCCCGCTTTTCCCCAGCAATGTTCCTTCCGACATGAATGGCCATGGAATGAATGCCTTGAATCCGGGAGTCCCGGCAGGTTTGATTTCCTGTAATTCCCGAAGCCTCACCAAATGTTCCATCCTTTCCAGCGGGGTTTCAATGTGCCCGAACATCATCGTGGCAGAAGTAAGCATATTTAATTGATGCGCCTCTTTCATCACATCAAGCCATTCCTGCGCGGATGCCTTTCCGGGTGAAATTTGCTTTCTGACACGGTCGCAGAGTATTTCGGCTCCGGCACCCGGAAGGCTTTCGAGTCCGCTTTCCATCAGCCTGACCAAAACCTCACGGAATGACATCCGTTCTTTTCTGGCAATATGGACCACTTCGGGTGGACCGAGGGCATGGAGTTTCACTCCCGGGTACTTCTGTTTAAGTTCGCTGAAAAGGTCCGTATAGAATTTCAGGCCATATTTAGGGTGCATTCCTCCCTGCAGTAACAACTGATTTCCACCCAGCTCAATCATCTGGTCGATCTTCTGGTGGTATTCCTCCATGGTGGTGGTGTAGGTTCCTTCCTGGTTGATTTTCCGGTGAAAATTACAGAAAGTGCATCCTGATATACAAATATTGGTAATATTTACATTCCTGTCGATCATCCAGGTAACCACTTTACCCGGTTTATGAATTTGCCTCAAGGCATCTGCCAACCAGATTAAATCCGGTGTGGAGGCATCGTTAAACAGGGTCAATCCTTCAGCTGCAGACAATGACTCAAGGCGAAGCGCCCTTTCAAACAGTAAATTTTCACTTTTCATTTCGCAATTCTCATTTTCACTGCTAATATTGGGCTAAAGGTAGTAATTTTGAGCCAAAGCCATTTGAATGGTTCATTAACGTCAGATTTAAAGCCATGATTTTAAAGAAAAGCACATCGGAAATCGTCCACCAAAACCAGATCTTTCTTTTGAAAGAAACAGCAGACCTGGCTGCATTGTCTCTCAGTGAAAATGAACACAAGTACCTGCTCGATAAACTGAACAATGAACACAAGCTGATTGAAATCAATCGTTTTACCAGCAAACTGCTCATCGTAACCATTCCTGAAACCGCAAATCCCAACTTAGCCCTGGAAGCATGGCGAAGGAAAGGGAATGAAACCGCACTATGGGCCAAGGAGGAGAAAGTGAAAACCTTTGAGGTAACCTCGTTCTCCGAAAATGCAGGGAATATGCTGGCCTTTGTGGAAGGAGCCATACTGGGGAGCTACCAGTTTCTGAAATACAACTCAAAAGCAGAAAAAATAAAGACCACACTCCAGGAGATTTTGATCCGGGGAGACTCGGTCTCCGATCAGGAAATGGAGCAATTGACATTCCTGACCAAGGCAGTTTTCAAGGCCCGCGACCTGGTGAATGAGCCTGTGATCAGCCTCAATGCCGAAAAATTTAGCGCATTGCTTGAACAAATGAGCAATGAAGTTGGTATTCACTGTAACATTCTGGGAAAAGACCAGATTGAAGCACTCGGGATGGGTGGTTTGCTGGCTGTCAATATGGGAAGTGTGGATCCGCCTACTTTTACCGTATTGGAATGGAAGCCTGAAAATCCACTGAACAGTCAACCCATTGTGTTGGTCGGGAAGGGAGTCGTTTTTGACACCGGCGGACTAAGCCTGAAGCCTACGGCCAAATCGATGGACTACATGAAATGTGATATGGCCGGAGGTGCTGCGGTGGCAGCTGCCATTTATGTCGCTGCCGGTCACCATTTGCCGCTTCATCTGGTGACTTTAATCCCTGCCACCGACAACCGGCCCGGAGGTAATGCCATTACCCCCGGAGATGTGATCACGATTTCAAACGGGGCAACGGTTGAAGTGCTGAACACGGATGCAGAAGGGCGGCTCATTCTGGCCGATGCCTTGTGTTATGCCAAAAAATACGACCCGATGTTGGTGATTGATCTGGCTACTTTAACCGGATCGGCAGCCATGACGCTGGGAATACACGGCATAGCAGCCATGGGAACCAAGAGCACTCAATTTCTTGACCTTCTCAAAAAAGCAGGAGAAAGCGTGAACGAAAGAATTGTTGAACTGCCACTCTGGGAGGAATACGATGAAATGATCAAATCAAGTATCGCGGATGTAAAAAATATCGGAGGAGGTGAAGCCGGCGCCATCACGGCAGGTAAGTTTCTGCAACGGTTTACCGATTATCCATGGATCCATTTGGACATTGCCGGACCGGCCTTTCTTCACACCGCAGATCATTATCGAACGGTCGGCGGAACTGCTTCAGGAGTGCGGCTTTTGACTGATTTTTTGCGGCTTTTGGCTGAAGGAATGAGAACTGGGTCGAATTCATAGTCTTACTTCCCCGATTGATTGAATAAAAGCTTAAATTTGACAAATAAAGAGAACGCGAAAGATCGTTCGAACCATTAAACAGAACCTATGGAACAACATAAATTGAGAGTAGGAATCACGCATGGAGATATCAATGGCATCGGATATGAAGTGATTATCAAAACTTTGTCAGACAGCCGATTATTGGAGACATGCACCCCTATCGTTTACGGCTCCCCAAAAGTAGCCGCCTACCACCGGAAGGCGCTGGATGTTGAGTTGTTCAGTTTCAATCAGATAGCACATGCCCGCGAAGCCAATTCAAAGAGGGTCAACATCATCAACTGTGTGGATGAAGAGATCCGCGTTGAACTGGGTAAATCGACACCCGAAGCTGGTGAAGCCGCGCTTCTTTCCCTTCAGGCTGCCGTAAAAGACCTGAAATCAGGCGACATCGACGTGATCGTCACTGCTCCCATTAACAAGGAAAATATCCAATCCGAACATTTTAAGTTTCCCGGTCATACCGAATTCTTTGCCAGTGAGTTTGCCTCCAAAAATTACATGATGCTGATGGTAAGCGATCAGTTGAAAATCGGCGTTGTTACCGGTCATATTCCTCTTCAGCAGGTTTCGCCAAGTCTCACCAAGGAGAAGATTTTATCGAATATCCGGATTCTCCACAAGACCCTGATGGAAGATTTTTCGCTGCACAAGCCAAGGATTGCCGTTCTGGGCTTAAATCCGCATGCCGGCGATAAGGGAGTGATCGGAACAGAAGATCAGGAGATTATCAGACCTGCCATCAAGCAAGCCAACGAAGAAGGAATTATCGCCCTGGGGCCTTTTCCTGCTGATGGGTTTTTCGGATCGAACGATTTCAGAAAATTTGATGCCGTACTGGCCATGTATCACGACCAGGGGCTGATTCCTTTCAAGGTACTCGCTTTTGAATCCGGAGTAAATTTTACAGCAGGGTTACCTGTAATCAGAACCTCGCCCGGACATGGAACCGCCTATGAAATAGCCGGAACCGGGGTTGCATCAGAAGATTCATTCAGAAATGCAATCTATCTTGCCATCGATGTTTTTGAATCCAGGAAGCTTTATAAAGAGCTTTCAAAGAATCCGCTGAAACACCACGAAATAGACCGGACAGGAGGAGAATAACAATTACAAACCACGCTGCTTATGTTTGAGTACATCAAAGGATCCGTGATCAGCCTGTCACCTGCCGGTGTTGTGATAGAAGCTGGAGAGATCGGATATTTAGTTCATATTTCACTGACGACTTATTCGCTTCTTCACGGAAGTGAAAAAGCAAAGATATTCCTGCACCAGGTGATAAGGGAAGACGCACAAATACTGTATGGTTTTTTCGACCAGACAGAACGTGAACTTTTCAGGCTGCTGATATCGGTGAACGGTATCGGCGCCAATACGGCCATCATGATGCTCTCATCGCATAAACCTGAGGAGCTGCAACATGCCATCCTAAACGAAAACGTTGGTTTACTGAAGAACATCAAAGGCATTGGAATCAAAACGGCTCAAAGAGTAATTATCGATCTGAAAGACAAGATCGGCAAAACAACTGCCGGAGATCAGCTTTTCAGATCAGCAGAAAATCCTGTTCGCTCCGAAGCGGTCTCCGCTTTGGAAATGCTGGGATTTAACAAGAAAGCAGTTGAAAAACTGGTGGATCAAGTCCTTACCGAACAACCGGCAATAACGGTTGAAAATCTGATCAAGTTGGCGTTAAAGAGTTTTTAACCAAATTGAAGAAAGTACTTTTCAATACCATCTTTGCAGCATTGCTTCTCGCATGTCTCGCATTAGTTTGGCATAGCAACCCGTCCAATGGATCAATCAATGCTATGTCCAGGCGCTTTGATCCCAAAATGTTTCTGGCTGATGACTCCATCCAGGAGGATACTGCGCTGATCCGACTGCATTCCAAGAAAAAGGCAAACCCATTTTCACAACTTCACAACAGCGACAGCACTTCGCTTTACCTGAAAAAACCGGCCAACATCAAGACCGAAGTGATCTATGATCCGCTTACCGGACAATACCTCATCACAGAAAAGGCAGGAAGCATTGAATACCGGTTACCCGGATCGCTCAGCATGCACGAGTACCTTCATGAAGACATGAAAGATTACATCGACAGATACTGGCGGAAAAAAATTGCAGAACAATCGAACGAAAAACGGTCACAGATTATTCCGCAATTTAAGATAGGCGGCGATGCTTTCAGTAAAGTTTTTGGAAGCAGCGTCGTGAACATTCGTCCTCAGGGATATGTTGAGATGACCCTTGGACTCAAAAGCAACAAGATCGAAAATCCTGCCATTCCGACCAGGATGCAGCGAAATACCACCTTCGACTTTAACCAGAAAATCAATGTGAGTCTCGATGGGGAGATTGGCGACCGGATGAAGTTACGATTCAACTACAACACGGATGCAACGTTTGATTTCGAAAATAAAATAAAGCTCAATTATAACGGTGGGGAGGATGAAATTGTCAAAAATGTGGAAGCAGGTAATGTTTCTATGCCGCTTACAGGCACGCTGATACGCGGTGGAGTGAACCTTTTTGGCGTAAAGACTGATCTTCAGTTCGGGAAACTGGCTGTCACCGCGCTCTTTTCACAGCAAAAAGGCGAGACCAAAGTGATCAGTACCCAGGGAGGTGCCGAACAGACAAAATTTGAGATTAACGCCACCGGTTATGATGCCAACAGGAATTTCTTCCTTGGTCATCATTTTTACAACACTTACGATCAGGCACTTTCAGAACTTCCGATTTTGAAAACTTCAGTCACACTCAACAAGATAGAGGTCTGGGTAACCAACAAATCATCCCGCTTCGATCAATCCAGGAACGTGCTCGCTTTACTCGACCTCGGGGAGAACAGCAAGGACATGCAGAACCATACGATCCCGGAATTTGGAGATGCACCGGGTCTGGTTTACCCATACAACCAGCTTCCCAACAACAACATCAACGGCCTCTACAGGGAGATGACAACCACTTATTCAGGAATTCGGGATTTTGCCAGGTTGAACGAGATCCTGAAACCCATGTCACAGCGCGATTTTATTGCCGGTCGCGATTTTGAGAAAATTGAAAATGCACGTCGTCTTGATTCGATGGAATATACAATCAACCGTCAGTTGGGGTACATCTCACTGAACATGGCACTTAATTCAGATGAAATACTTGCCATTGCCTATCAGTACACTGCCAACGGACAAACTTTTCAGGTAGGTGAATTTTCAACGGATGGTATTGAAGCGCCAAGAACACTGATTTTAAAGATGTTGAAAGGAACAAATCTGAATCCCAAATTCAAGAACTGGGATCTGATGATGAAAAATATCTACAGCATCAATTCCCAGCGCCTTTCAAGCGAGCAATTCAAGATGGATGTACTCTACAGGAATGATGCTTCCGGAACCGATTTGAATTATCTGCCGGATGGTCCGCTCAAAGAGAAAAACCTCCTCAATGTCATGAATCTGGATAATCTGAACAAACAGCTGGATCCCTATCCGGACGGTATTTTCGACTTCATTGACCGGGTTACCATTGATGCCACGAAAGGAAAAATCATCTTCCCTGTGGTTCAGCCATTCGGTTCGAACCTTCAGAAGAAATTCAATGGCGATGCCGCAGCTACCAGCAAATATGTTTATTCTACCCTTTACAATGATACCAAAACTGTAGCAGAACAGGATGCCGAAAAGAACAAGTATCATCTGAAGGGGTCCTACAAAGGCTTGTCCAGTTCCGATATTTCCCTTGACGCGCTCAACATTGCCAGAGGATCTGTGAAAGTGATGGCAGGTGGACGGCAGCTGACAGAAGATGTAGATTACATCGTAGACTATACCCAGGGAAGGGTGAAAGTAATCAACCAGGGTTTACTGGAATCGGGAACCCCTATTTCCATCACCACGGAGAGCCAGGATCTTTTCAGCATGCAAAGGAAAACGATGCTGGGAACCCATCTGAATTACGAAATCAGCAAGAATTTCAACATCGGATCAACCGTGATGTATCTGCTGGAAAAACCACTGACCCAGAAAGTCAATTATGGTGAGGACCCTATTTCCAACACCATGCTTGGGTTCAACGGATCCTACAGTGCCACCTCTCCCTTTATCACCAAAATGGTGAATGCGTTGCCTTTTATCAACACCAGAGAGACCTCAAAAATTGCGATTGATATGGAGTGGGCCAAACTGTTTCCGGGACATGCCAAAGCCATTTCCAAGGAAGGAGCAGTCTATCTTGATGATTTTGAAGGCACCACAACACCAGTTAATCTAAAATCTTTTGTTGGATGGTCATTGGCCAGTACTCCGCAGGGAAATGAACTTTTCCCGGAAGGCGACCTGATCAACGATCTGGCATATGGCTATAACCGTGCCCGACTTTCGTGGTATGTGATCGACCCGTTTATGCAAAGGAACACCGCGCCATCTTACATGTTACAGGAAAATTTACTCGATGACCACCGCGTTCGCGAAGTATTTCAGGCAGAAATATTCCCCAACAAGGAAAATCCGGTCGGACAGCCAACCAATATTCCGACTCTTGACCTTGCTTTTTATCCACAGGAAAGAGGTCCTTTTAACTACGACACCAACCCGTCATCCTACTCTTCCGGTGTGGCGAGAGATGGTTCCCTGGCCAGGCCGGAGAGCAGATGGGGTGGTATCATGCGGAAACTGGAAAACAGTGATTTTGAAGCCACCAATGTGGAATATATCCAGTTCTGGATGATGGATCCTTTTGCCGAAGACAAAACTGGAGATGAAAATCCCGGAGGAAGCCTAGTCTTTCACCTCGGTTCCGTTTCTGAAGATGTACTTCGTGACGGTAGAAAATCCTTCGAACAGGGTTTGCCTACCAACGGAGATTACAGCAGCATGGATGTCACATCCTGGGGACGTGTTCCGGTGCAGCAATCTCTCGTCAAAGCGTTTGACAACTCACCCCAGACAAGAATTTATCAGGATGTCGGTACAGATGGGCTGAATTCAAAAGATGAACAAACATTTTTCCAGAAATTTTTATCATCGCTAAGTCCTCTTGTTGACCCAAATGCTTTCGCTCAGACGGTGAAGGACCCTTCGAGTGATGATTTCCACTACTTTAGGGGATCTGACTATGATCAACAGAAAAAAACCCTGTTGGATCGCTATAAGTTGTTCAGTAACACGGAAGGCAACTCACCGACCAACGAACAATCCACTGAAAGTTATCCTACGGCAGCCACCTCCATCCCAGATGTGGAAGACATCAATGATGACAACACCCTGAATGAAAACGAGTCTTATTTCCAGTACGATCTCAAGCTCAACAAAGCCAATATGCTCCTGGGTAAAAATAATATCACTGACGTAAGACAATCTGAGGTCACCCTCAAAAGCGGTAAAAAATCGATCATTACCTGGTATCAGTTCAAAGTTCCCATCTCCGAGCCCAGCAAAAAATACGGAACAATCAGCGATTTCAGATCGATCCGTTTTATGAGGATGCTGGTAAGCGGCTGGAAAAAACCTGTCGTATTGCGTTTTGCCACCCTCGATCTGATTCGGACCAACTGGAGAAAGTACGACAAAACACTCACTGAGAACAACAGTATCCCTACCGGGACCTCGCAGTTTGACATCGCAGCTGTCAACATCGAAGAAAACAGTAACCGCAAACCGGTCAATTATATACTGCCTCCCGGGGTGGATCGCGTGATAGACCCTAACAATGCCCAGATTCGCCAGCTGAACGAACAATCCATGGTACTGAGAGTTACTGACCTCGAACCTGGAGAGGCAAGGGCAGCCTACAAAACAACTTCAATAGATCTGCGTCGGTATCAGAACCTAAAACTGGAGGTTCATGCAGAGAAGATCGAGGGTGCTCCGATCAGAGACAACGAACTGTCCCTATTCATCCGGATGGGTTCAGATTTCCAATACAATTATTATGAATACGAGATCCCGCTGAAATTAACCCCTGCAGGCTATTACGACAATAATCTGGAGACAGACAGATACATTGTCTGGCCTGAAGAGAACCGCGTGTACATTCCCCTCGACCTTCTTCCTCAACTTAAACTGGCACGAAATTCAGAAATGAGTTCAGGGACGGCCACCATGGGAGAAATATATTCTCAGATCCATCAGGGAGTGAACAACAGCCAGAATATCATGAAAATAAAGGGTAATCCTGACCTATCGGAAGTCGGCGTGATGATGATCGGTATCGGTAACCGAAAGGGGCATACCACAGGAAACCGCTCCGCCATTGTTTGGGTGAATGAATTACGACTGACCAACTTTGAAGAAAAGGGTGGCTGGGCAGCCATTGGCCGTGTATCAGGCAATCTGGCCGATCTTGGAACCTATTCCTTTGCAGGAAGAATGATGACTTCCGGATTTGGAGACATCGATTCAAAAATGAGTACCCGATCAAAAGAGGATACCCGGGAATATGACATTTCGACCAACCTCGAACTGGGCAAGTTTTTTAAACCGCAGTCAGGTGTAAGAATTCCGATGTACATGAGCTTTTCAAAAACGGTCGCTACCCCTGAATATTCCCCGGTTGACAAAGATGTGAAATTGAGCGAAGTCCTCAACAATGCCGGATCCAAGGCAGAACGGGATTCCATCAAAAGAATATCACTGGATTACAGCTCCCGCAAGAGCATCAACTTTACCAATGTTCAGATCGACAAGCCCAATAAAACGAGAGACAACAGGTTCTATGATCTTTCGAACCTCACCCTCTCCTATTCCTACAACCAATTTGAGCACGGCGACATCAATACGCTAATCGAAAAGACTCAAAATTCAAGAACTCTACTGAACTATAACTTCAATGGCAAACCAAAATCGATAGATCCGTTAAAGAATGTCTCCTTCTTAAAATCCAAGTATTTAACCCTTTTCAGAGATCTAAATTTCAGTCCGAGTCCTGCCCAAATCTCATTCCGGTCGGATCTGAACAACATGCGAAGCGAATTGCAGTACCGAAATATTACCAATCCCGATTTCATCCTTCCGATATCCTACCAGAAAGATTTCATCTGGAACCGTTACTATGATTTCAGATTCGATTTGACGAGGAGCCTGAAACTTGATTTTTCAGCCGTGAACACTTCCCGGCTTGGAGATCCCGCGAATGCTTTAAATTCGAATAAGTCCACATATGAGGCAAGACGCGACACCATTTGGAGGACCATCCTTGAAGGAGGCAAAAACACCCATTACCACCATACCTGGAATATCACCTATACCCTTCCGATCAACAAAATACCGTTGCTCGAATGGACATCTGCCTCCCTGACCTATGCGGCTGGTTACGACTGGAACCTGGCACCGGTTACTACTTCGAACTATGTTTTGGGGAACACCATCAGCAACATGAGCACTTTCCAGTTCAACGGTCAGCTGAATTTCTTGCAGTTATACAACAAAGTACCATTCCTTCGGATTGTGAACCAGAAATATGGGGAATTCAGCAGAGGAAGAGTGCAAAGTCAGGAGGCAAGCAGGCAAAAATACAGAGGTGGCCAGGCACCCGCAGCAGTTAAAAAATACCAGGAACAAAATGTCAAACTGAAAAAGAATGCCCCCTATTCCTTCTTCCATAAATTGGCATCTCCCGACGTTCAGGTGAATGTCATGGATAAAAGCGGTAAAATAGTGCCAGGGCAGGTCAAAGTTGTGAATGACAACAGGGTTATTTTTACTTCAATGGCCGATTGTGACGCGGCATCTGTCGAAATTACCCCTAAAAAAGACAAGGATACTGCATCAAGATTACACTTGGGTGAACTCACCGCGAGGTTTCTGATGATGCTTTACGATATGAATCTCTCGTATGGCGAGTTTGGCGGGACATCCCTTGCCGGCTATATGCCCGCCACTTCATTCTTCGGACTGAACAACTATAGCGGCGGCAACGGATCCTCCCTGGCGCCTGGATTACCTTTCGTCATGGGTTGGCAGAATGAAAGTTTCGGTATCGATGCAGCCCGTAAAAACTGGGTCACGGCAGATACCATCGTAAACAAACCCTACACGATGAGCCACAACACCAGACTCAATCTCAGGGCCAAACTGGTTCCTTTACCTGACCTGAAAATTGAACTGAGGGCGAACCGCATTTTTGCCAGAAATTCGTCAGAATTTTTGCTTTACACAGCAAACAATGGATGGGATTCTTACAACAATTCATTCGGAGGAAACTTCAGCATGTCGGTGATCACGCTTGGCACTTCCTTCGAGAAGCTGGGCAAAGCCATTGTACAGGATTCAAGGGGGTGGGAGGATATGCAAAACAACAGGTTGGTCATTGCTCAAAGACTGGATGCAGCAAGGGTTGCAAACCCCCAATACAATTATCAGCCGGGAATGGTTGATCCGGGAACCGGATTTCCCGCCGGGTACGGTCCGACCTCGCAGGAAGTCCTGATTCCTTCGTTCTTTGCAGCCTATACGGGTAAAAACATCAACAAGGTCGAGCTCTCACCGTTCCCTTCTGCCAAATTTATGATGCCAAACTGGCGCATTAATTATTCAGGTGCTGTAAGCAAAATTGAAGGATTGAAAAATGTGATGAAGTCGATGAACATATCCCACGACTACAACTCAACCTACAATGTCGGAACCTATCTTTCCAACATGAGATACGAGACTGTTCCCGATGGCTTCAGCTACATCAGGGATGCCCAAAGCAACTTCATGCCGATGCATGACGTGGCAGCCATCAACATCAATGAAACTTTTAATCCACTTTTCGACATCGATGTAACATGGATTAATAATCTGACAACCCGACTGGAGTACCGGAAGATGAGGAACATTACCATGAGTCTTACCAACAACCAGACGACAGAAATGTACAACAACGAGGCAAGCCTTGGAATAGGTTACCGTTTTGAAAACATGAAACTTTTCCTCAAGACAAAAACCTCTTCCAAAATGCTGAACAATGACCTGAACCTCCGCGCAGATATTACCTACGGAAAGAATAAAACCGTATTGCGGAAACTGGTTGAGTCAAATATGCAGCTCACAGCCGGTCAGGATGCGCTTTCCTTCAAGTTCTCGGCTGATTATAACCTGAGCGAAGTCTTTATTGTCAGACTATTTTATGACAGAATCGTTAACAGTCCCTATATTTCAAATGCTTATCGTACCACCAATTCCAATCTGGGTGTCAGCTTCAGATTTACCCTGATACAATAGAATTCCATTGGTAGAATTCCACAATGCAAGAGACTGAAATTGGAGGGTATGAGGATAGGAAAGGAGCGGTGAGACTGGAATCAAAAACATAAATTGAAAATTCTCGGTTGATGCTTTTAAACTGCTACACGACAGGATGGTTGGAGGCCGGTTGCGACGAAGCGGGCAGAGGTTGTCTCGCAGGACCCGTATTTGCATCAGCGGTCATTCTTCCTGAAAATTTTCGTTCCGATACCTTGAACGATTCCAAACAACTCACTGAATTACAAAGATATCGACTCAGGGATGTCATTCTTGATCAGGCACTTTCATGGGCTGTAGGAATCTGTGACCAACTGGAAATCGACAAAATCAACATTCTGAATGCCTCTATCCTGGCCATGCACAAGGCACTTTCACAGTTGACGACTCAGCCTCAGCAAATTCTGGTAGATGGGAATCGATTCAAGGCCTACGGGAAGATCCCGCATACCTGTTTTGTAAAGGGTGATGGCCGTTTCATGTCGATAGCAGCAGCTTCTGTGCTTGCCAAGACCTACCGGGATGACTACATGCTGAAGATACACGCCGATTTCCCTGAATACGGATGGGACAGGAACAAAGGATACCCGACGGAAAAGCACCGTCAGGCAATATCTCTTTTCGGCATCACTGAACACCACCGGAAAACCTTCAGACTGACAAAGGATCAATTGACACTGGACCTGTAATCAGTTTCCGGGGTTCAAAGGGTGATCGGAATTCCTTTGTAAAAATCAAGAATCTTGGTTCTGAAAATAAACTCGTATTTGGCCTTCAGCAGATCGGAAGAGGCTTTTAAAACATTCGTTTTAGCCGTATTGTATTCCACTGCATTGACAAGACCGACATTGAATTTCTCTTCAGAATAGCGGAAAGCTTCCCGCATTGACTCAACGGCTTTCTCTGTCGACTTGTACCTGTTGTAAGAAGTAAGCGCAGTTGTCTGTGCAGTTTCAATCTGCTGCCTCAACACCTTTTTGGTGCCTTCCAGATCGAGCTGGGTATTCAGCATCTGAATTTGAGCATTGTCTACCTGAACCTTACTCTGGAACCGGTTAAAAATCGGAATATTCATCTGCAATCCCAAGCCTTTGCGTTGGTTATTACTGAGCTGATCGCTGAAATTGATCGAATTTCCGTTCAAATCCTTGTATTTGTTGTTGTACAAATTATAGAAATTGGCATAAAATGAGACCGTAGGGAAATAGACGCTTTTGGCCATTTTCAACTGAAAACCGGTACTCTGGTAACGATATTCGGCGCTTCTGATTTCAGGTCTCTGCTTCAATGCAGTCAGGTAAATGTCCTGGGAAGATGTCACAGTTGCCTGGCTATTTACTTCGGGCAGAATGGGAATCACTACATCAAACTGGTCAGTAAAATTGACTTCAAGCATCTGTGCAAGTTTCAACTTAGTCAGCTGAAGCTGGTTTTTTGCATCAATCAGGTTCAGTTCTTCCCTGGCAGCCTGCGCTTCGATCTCGAGCAAGGCACCACTTGCAAGACTTCCGGCATTCACTTTCTCCTGGGATTGCTTCAATTGCTGCCTGGTGATGGCCAATGACTGCTCAGACACGACTACCAACTCTTTTGAGAAAAGTATTTCCAGAAAGGTAGAAGCGATGTTGAGTGAGAGATCATCTTTCGCCTTGGCCAGGTCTTCGAAACTTGCCTTAAGGTCCAATTCCGTTTTCTTGATGGCATTGTTGATCTGCATACCCTGATAAACGGTCATCTGCGTACCTAACCCAAGGTCTGTCTGTGCCGAATTGACGTTCGTATAAGTATTCAGATAGGTAAGCGACCGACCAAAATTCTGATTTTGGGAAACCTGTGCATTCAGGTTCGGTAATCTCAGGTTCTTTTTCCCAATGAGATTATTTTGCTGAAATTGGGTGTTTAACTGGCTCTGCTTGATCTGTATATTGTTATCAAGGGCATACGTGATGCACTTGTCCAGGGTCCATAACTCCTGGGCATGCAGGGCAGCAAAAAGCGAAAGCAGCAGCAGATAGGCCAGGGTAAAAATGGTTCGTATCATAGGTTTAAATTTTTGTACTAAATTATCTCTTTTTACTTGTTAATCAGGGATATTTTATTTCTTTTCTTCCGGTTTTTTGTTCGGATCGATCAGGTTACCCTTGATTTTATCTTCTTTCTTGATACCAGATACAATCTCAATATTGATACCATCTGATAATCCTGTTTTCACAAATCTCTTCTCGTATTGATCCGCTGCTTTCTGAACCTCAACATAAGCGGTATCATGGGCAAATTTAAGCAAACCTTCAGGAATGGTGAGCACGCTGTCGCGACGGTCGAGTACGATATTGGCATTGGCACTGTAACCCGAGCGGATGAACTGATCTTTTTTCAGTAAAACATCGGCCTTGATCTCGAACTGAATGGCGCCATTCTCAGTTTTGCCCTTGGGAGCGATATATTTCAGGATCGCATTGAACTTTTCGTTGTCAATGGCTCCAATGGTCAGTTCTATATTCATTCCCTCCCTGATTTTTCCTACTTCGGTCTCATCAACCTTGCCCAGAAAAATCATATCATTCATGTCAGCAACGATGGCAATCGTTGTACCGGCATTGAACGTATTGGCCTGAATAACCGAAAATCCCTCTTTTACAGGCACATCAAGTACCATTCCGTTAATTGTAGACCGAATAAGGGTGTTGGTGGTTTTCGCTGAATTTTTAGTCACCCCTTTGCGGATCAATTCAAGATTGTTTTCAGCCGCTTCAACCTCTTCGCGGGAAGAGTTATAGGTAAGTCGCGCCTTTTGGTACTCCTCTTTGGAAGTCACCTTTTTCTCAAACAAGGTTGTCTGACGATCATAATCTATTTTCGCATCCTCAAAATTGAGCTGTGCTCTTTTGACTCTGGATTCAGCATTATTTAGCGTTACCATATCAGGAATGATATTGATTTGCGCCATTACATCCTCTTTGTGAACCATCTGTCCTGCCTCCAGATAAACCTTCTCGATGATACCGGAAACCTGAGGTTTGATCTCAATCTCTTTTCTGGGCTGAACCGTTCCGGTAGCCACCGTTTTCTTGATGATGTTGTTGACAGTTGCATTCTTTATTTCAAACTGATCGGGTTTCTTCTGTGATTTTTTGTACAAAAACACCAGCGTCCCAATGAACAGGATGGCAATTAAACTGAGTCCTAAAATTTTCAAAAATTTTTTCATGGCAACCTTTGATTTTATTTTTATTCAATATCTGTTTATATTCTATTTACTAATTTACTCTTTATTAATATTTTAGATGCATTACGCACCATTTTTCCAACATGTTTTACGTCATTCTTCACGCAGCGCTTCGATCGGTTTAATCATCAGTGCCCTTTTGGCGGGAATAGAACCTGCAAAGAGTCCGGCAAGAACAAGTATGGTAAGCGATGCAACAGCAATGGTCATGCTGACTTCTGGATGTTTGAAAAAAGCCCGGTCTGTAGTTACTGGCTGACTTTCAATGATTTTGTTCACCAGTTCCAGTAATGCCACACCAAGTGATAATCCGGTATATCCGGCAATGGTGGTCAGCGCAACGCTCTCAAGCATAATCTGGGTGATGATGGTCCTGGGAGAAGCACCCAACGCACGTTGTACACCAATTTCCTTGGTGCGTTCCTTGACAATTACCAGCATGATATTGCTCACACCAATCACACCCGCCATCAGAGTACCTATGCCCACAATCCAGGTCAACACCCCTATTGCGATAAAAAGGCCACTGATCTGTTTAAACTGTTCTTCAATATTGACGCTGTTTAGCGCCTGTGTATCTGTTGGAGCAATGGAGTGACGCATTTTAATGATACTTTTCACTTTCTCTTCAACGACACTTACAGGTACTCCCTTTTTTGCTGTTATGGCAAGAAAATGAACCATGTTGCCCATGTTGTAGGTTTGCTGCATGGTAGTAAAAGGAAGGAAAATCGACTCTTCAGCACGCCCGTTGATGTTGATCTGTGTTTCGGGTTTGATCACGCCAATTACCTGGTAGTATACGCCTGAGATCTTGAGGTATTCACCGAGCGGGTTTTCATTTTTATCAAACATCTGCTCAAAAACCTTCTCGCCAACCACACACACCTTGCGCTTGTCAAGGATATCCATCTCATTGATCCATCTTCCCTGAATGATGGTATAAGGATCAATTTTGATGTATTCAGGGTAATCACCCTTCACATTGTACGCTCCGGTTTTGAGTCCGTGAATGGTATTGGGTCCTCCGTTCATTCTGGATCCGAAATTCTTGGGCGAAATGTATTCCACTTCCGGAACGTTGTTTACGATATAGGCAAGATCATCTGAATCCATGTTCCACTGACGGCCGCGTTTAAAACCCTTGTAAGGTTCTCCGGTCTGTTCTGACCAGAGGAAACAGGAGTTCGTGGCAAACTTGGCCACCCCTTCCACGATACCGTTTTTTAATCCGTTACTGGCTCCTGCCATGACAATCAGCATGAAGATACCCCAGAACACACCAAAGGCGGTGAGGAGACTCCTTACTTTGTTTTTAGCAAGCGCATGCCAAATTTCATTCCATCTGTCGAGATCAAACATTTCAAAAAGAATTGTTGTGTTCTATGTTTTATTTTATCAAGCTATTAGCCGTTAGCTTTTTATCGCATTTTTTCTTTTGGCTAATCACAAACAGCCAAAAGCCAACAGCTAATTCTCATCCCGCAATGCCTCAATAGGCGTTACGTTGGCAGCTTTTCTTGCAGGCAAATAACCGGCCAAAGCTCCGGAAAGGATCAGAATCAGCGTTGCAGAAATCGCAGTTTTAAAATCTACCGTAGGATTCAAAAAGAAGCTGTTGTTACTCGGTCCACTGGCAGCGGCAGCCTGTTCAAGCACCATATTGACCAACTCCATCAATCCAACACCCATAATTAAACCGATATAACCGGCCACTGTGGTAATTAAGACTGATTCAAGCAATACCAGGCTGATCACTGAAAATGGGGTCGCACCAATCGCTTTTCTGATACCGATCTCCCGGGTACGTTCTTTGACAAGTATCAGCATGATGTTGCTTACACCGACAATACCTGCAATCAAGGTTCCGATTCCGATGATCCAGACAAAAAGATTGATGGCCTGAAAGATTTTCATGGTTCGGATATACTGTGTTAACATGTTGAATGACCCCATTGCTCTTTTGTCGTTGGGATCAAAATCATGCCTTTTGGCCATATCCTGCCTGATTTTTTCTGTAATCGCATCGGCTTCTTCCGAAGTCTGTACAATTTTGGAAGTCACGGTAAATGTATGCACCCTGTCTCCCCCGTTAAAAATCCGTTGTGCCGTCGAGAAGGGCATGTAGGCCTGCCTGTTTTTTTCAGCCCTTTTTTTGTCTTTTGATACTCCGATCACATAAAAAGGAACTCCGCCAATTTTCACATATTTCCCGATGGGATCCTCTTCCTTGAAAAGCGCTTTGCGAATTTCATCCCCGATGACCACCACCTTGCGAAACTCCTGCATATCAAGCTCGTTGACAAATCTACCTGATTGAACGTTAATATTTTCCATGTCCTTTAAGGAAGGAAAGCAGGTACTGGTCTCGAAAGATCCGTACTCTTTCCCGTAGGCATATAAAATATCGTTGGGAAGATAATAACGGGAAGAAACCTTTTCCACTTCCTTGGACTTGGTAGTCAGAAAGTCATAATCCTGATTGTTGAATTTGACGGCCCGTCCCTCTTTAAGTCCGTTGTATGGGATAGAGGTCTCACCGGTCCACATCCACATTACATTCACTGCATTTTCTGCAAACTGATCCTTGACGCCGTTTGAAAGTCCGTTCCCGGATCCAAGCAGAACCATCAGCATGAAAATACCCCACGCCACTGAAAAACCGGTCAGGAAAGTCCTGAGCTTGTTTTTCCGGATGGTACTAAAAATCTCCTGCCAGATATCTACGTCAAACATATTTTTGAATTATTCCTGTTTTACTCTGTCACGGTACATCTGGAGATCGCCATTGGTAATTATTTCGCCAATGACTCCATCCTTCAACCGGATAATTTTTTTCGTTAATGCGGCAATATCATGCTCATGAGTCACAATGATGACAGTTATTCCCTGGTCATTGACCTCTTTCAGGATATCCATCACTTCCAGCGAAGTCTGCGAATCCAACGCTCCGGTAGGTTCATCTGCCAGAATAATTTTCGGATTGGAGATCAATGCCCTCGCGATAGCTACCCGCTGTTTCTGTCCACCCGACATTTCGCTTGGAAGATGATGAGCCCAGTCTTTGAGACCAAGCCTGTCAAGGTATTCCATGGCAATCAGGTTACGTTTCTTGCGGTTCACCTTTTGATAATAAAGAGGAAGGGCCACATTCTCCATGGCATTCTTGAAAGAGATCAGGTTAAATGACTGGAAGATAAATCCAATCATGGCATTTCGTGTAATGGCAGCCTGTGTCTCGTTCAATCCCCAGATCCGTTTACCACTCAGGAAATAATCGCCTTTGTCGTAATCGTCCAGAACCCCAAGAATGTTCAATAATGTTGATTTCCCCGATCCGGATGAACCCATGATGGAGACAAATTCGCCCTCCCTGATTTCGAGGTTCAGTCCCTTCAAAACATGGAGACTGTTGTTCCCCGTCACATATGATTTATGAAGATTTTCAATGCTTATCATGACTATATTCTTTTTGGACTATATCTTTCTAATATTTGATAAGACGCTTCTTTGCCCGAAACGTTACAGATCCGATTAAAAAAAAAGTGAATTTTGTTCCGGATTTATTTGCCTGTCGGTCAATGTATAGTAAGCCTGACCGGATTGATTATCAATTTTGAAGGGTTCTGGGAGAGACGTTTTTGGTGATATTTCTCCAGCCGTTCTTCAAATTCCCTACAGAATGTAGGGGTTTCCGAAGTTTGGCACGAAAATTAATGGGACATAAAACAATTTGTCCTTCTGATAACTGATGTTAATTTTGAGTCAGGATGGCATTCTGCTCAATATCTAAAATATTTGCCTTTTGGTCGGATCCGGGAAGTTTTCCCTTCAATCTGCAAGAATTTTCAGGGAACAATTGTTCTCCTTAATTTCCTTTCAAGGGATTCCAGCCCTGGGCGGTGAGCGGAATTTCCTGTAATCCTCCTGAAGTGACCAGCATGCTTCCTTCTTCCTTTCTGGTCATATGGCCGATCACCGTAATGTCCGGATGATTTCGAACCTTTTCGTGTTCGGTGATGGGGATCGTGAACAGCAGTTCATAGTCTTCGCCTCCATTCAAGGCAGCCACCAATGGATTGATATGAATTTCTTCCGCCATTTTCTTTACCTGGGGATCAAAAATAAGACGTTCTTCGTACAAACGGCAACCGACTCCCGAATCTTCGCAGAGGTGCAAAATTTCGGAGGACAACCCGTCTGAAATATCAATCATGGAAGTAGGTTTGAGATCCAGGGTACTGAAAATATCCCTCATATCCACACGGGCCTCAGGTTTCAGCTGCCTGGCAAGAATGTAATCATACCCGGTAAGCTGAGGCTGTACAGTCGGATTTAACCTGAATAATTCGTTTTCCCTTTCGAGAAGCTGAAGTCCAAGGTAAGCACCGCCGAGGTCGCCGGTCACACACAAAAGATCTGTCGGTTTAGCACCACTGCGGTATACCAGCTCCGAGGCATCAGCTTCACCAATGGCTGTCACTGAAATCGTCAGTCCGGTGAGGGAAGAAGTAGTATCTCCTCCTATCAGATCCACCCCATAATGCTCGCAGGCAAGATGAATTCCGGCATAAAGATCATCAATCGCATCAACAGTAAATTTGGAAGAGAGAGCGATGGAAACGGTGATTTGCCTTGGCAGGGCATTCATGGCACAGATATCGCTGATATTGACGGAAACAGCTTTGTATCCCAGATGCTTCAGAGGCACATAGATCAGGTTAAAGTGAACCCCTTCAGTCAGTAAATCGGTTGTGACAACTACCTTTTTACCGGGATAACTCAGAACGGCGCAGTCGTCGCCCACACCTTTCAGGGTACTTTCATTTTTTATGGTAGCCCTGGCTGTAATCCGCTTTATCAGACCAAATTCACCTATTTCTGCCAATTCATTGCTCTTGCTTCTCTCCTCCGCCATGTTTCTTTAAGATTTAATTTTAAATCACACGTCAAAAGTAGTGCATTTTATATCTTTGCACCAATTTGTATCAAGTCTTATTAAAAATTCGTACAAAGGACTAAGAAGTAGGAAGTACTTCAAGTTAGGAGTACTAAAAATTAATGTTACACCTCATGAGTTCATCAACTGCGCCTGGCACTTTCGGTGCACTGGGTACTTGATGTTCTTGAAGTTATATAAATAATGGAAGATCAGAATAAATTATTAAATGAAGTTGCCAGCCGCGATTATCGTTTTGGTTTCGTGACTGATATTGACACTGAAACCATCCCCAAAGGCTTAAGCGAAGAGGTGGTAAGAATCATTTCCGCGAAAAAGGATGAGCCTGAATTCATGCTCGAATTCCGGCTGAAAGCCTATCGCAAATGGCTTACCATGAAGATGCCGGACTGGGCCCAGCTGAAAATTCCTGAAATTGATTATCAGGAAATTATCTATTATGCAGCGCCGCGGTCACAAGCCAAATATGAAAGCCTCGACGAAGTGGATCCTGAGTTGTTGCTCACTTTCGCCAAACTTGGTATTCCGCTGGAGGAGCAAAAAATGCTGGCCGGTGTGGCAGTAGACGCTGTCATCGATAGCGTATCGGTTAAAACCACTTTCAAAGAGAACCTGGCCGAACTGGGGATTATCTTCTGTTCGTTCAGCGAAGCCGTGAAACATCATCCCGATCTGGTACAGAAATACCTGGGAATGGTTGTGCCTCCGAATGATAATTTTTTTGCCGCCCTCAACTGCGCTGTTTTTTCAGATGGTTCATTCGTATACATCCCAAAAGGGGTGAGATGTCCGATGGAACTCTCCACCTATTTCAGGATCAATGCCAAAAACACCGGCCAATTTGAGAGGACGCTCATTATCGCCGACAACGACAGCTATGTCTCTTATCTGGAAGGCTGCACAGCCCCCATGCGCGACGAAAACCAGCTTCATGCAGCCGTTGTGGAAATCATTGCCCTCGACAGGGCCGAGGTAAAATACTCCACTGTGCAAAACTGGTATCCCGGGAACAAGGAAGGTATCGGAGGCATATACAATTTCGTGACCAAACGCGGCCTTTGCAAAGGTGAATCTTCAAAAATATACTGGAACCAGGTAGAAACCGGTTCGGCCATCACCTGGAAATACCCAAGCTGCATACTTGCCGGCGACAACTCGGTGGCTGAGTTCAATTCGGTGGCACTGACCAACAATTACCAGCAAGCCGATACCGGGACCAAAATGATCCATCTCGGAAAAAACACCAAAAGCACGATCGTCTCCAAAGGGATTTCAGCAGGTCACAGTTCCAACTCCTACCGGGGATTGGTTCGGGTGGCAGCCAAGGCAGAAAATGCAAGGAACTATTCGCAATGCGATTCTCTTTTGCTTGGCGATCATTGCGGAGCACATACTTTCCCCTACATCGAAGTGGGAAATCCAAACTCTGTGGTAGAACATGAAGCGACCACCTCCAAAATCGGGGAAGATCAGATCTTCTACTGCAACCAGCGCGGTATCTCCACACAGGATGCCATCGGCATGATCGTCAATGGTTATGCGCGCGAAGTGATCAATAAGCTTCCGATGGAATTTGCCGTGGAAGCCCAAAAACTCCTGCAGATCAGCCTGGAAGGCAGCGTGGGATAATTATATATTACAAATTAAAGATGACAGATTGTTAATCAGGGTATTTGAGTGATCATCAGGATCATGGAAGAAACAAATACTCAATTATTCATAGATATTCTTACAACAAACAAGATGCTTATAATTAAAGATTTACATGCCAGCGTTGAAGGAAAAGAAATTTTGCGCGGTATCAACCTTACCATAAATGCCGGAGAAGTACATGCCATCATGGGACCCAACGGCTCCGGAAAAAGCACCCTGGCCAATGTTCTGGCAGGTCACACCAGTTATGAAGTAACGAAAGGCGAGGTTACTTTCTTCGGAAAAGACCTTCTTTCCATGTCAGCTGACGTGCGGGCCAAGGAAGGGCTCTTTCTGAGTTTCCAGTATCCGGTAGAGATACCCGGTGTCAGCATGATCAATTTTCTGAAAACAGCGGTGAACGAATCACGCAAATACCACAATTTGAAAGAACTTACTGCCGGTGATTTCCTCAAGGTGATGCGCGAGAAAAAAGAAATGGTGCAGATTGACTCTCAATTGACCAACCGCTCGGTCAACGAAGGTTTTTCAGGAGGCGAAAAAAAGAAGAATGAGATATTCCAGATGGCCATGCTTGAACCAAAACTGGCCATTCTTGATGAAACCGACAGCGGACTTGATATCGATGCGCTCAGAATTGTAGCGAATGGCGTCAATATGTTGAAGAAGCCTGAAAATGCGACCATTGTGGTCACTCACTACCAGAGATTGCTGGATTATATCGTTCCGGATTTTGTACACGTTCTTTACAAAGGCCAGATTGTCAAATCAGCCGGGAAAGAACTGGTTTTTGAACTGGAAGAAAAAGGATACGACTGGATCAAAAAAGAGTTGGGAGAGTAATACGATGACAGAGAGAACTACATTCGAAACTGCCGGCCAGCGACTGACCGATCTGTTTCTTGAAAACGAAACCCTTCTGAACGAAGGCGGATCCGATTTTCTAAGAATACAGCGTGAGCAGGCAATGGCAGCATTCCTGCGCATGGGTATTCCCGACAGAAAGGTCGAGAATTACAAGTATACTGACCTGACCAAATTGTTTGCTCAGGAGAACTTCAACAGGGCCTTCCGTCCAACTTCCTTTGATTTTGACATGCAGGAAGTTTTTACCTGCGATGTACCGGAATTCGACACGCATGTCCTTTTCCAGGTGAACGGATGGTATTTTGATCTGAACAAAACAGACCTGTTTCCGAAAGGTACCATCATCAAAAGCATGAAACGGGCCTGGGAAGAGGATACCGAACTGGTAGAAAAATATTATGGAAAGATGGCGGACCACACCAAAGATCCCTTGGTCGCCCTCAACGGTGCCTTCGCACAGGATGGTATTTTTATCTATGTCCCTGACCATGTAGTCATCGAAAAACCGATCCAGATCATCAATCTTTTGCGCAGCGAAGAAGACCTTTATGTGACGCTGAGAAATCTGATTATTGTAGGCAAAAATGCCCAGGTCAAACTTATGTTTTGCGACCATACACTGGCAGTGTACAGTTACATTGCCAACTACCTGACCGAAGTGCAAATGGATGAAGATGCCGTCGTGGATATTTACGGCATACAAAACCAACACAACGGTACGGCCTACCTGAACGGCATTTTCGTCCGTCAGGGAAAAAACTCACAACTGATCACCAATACCATCTCCTTGCACGGAGGCCTCACCCGCAACCACCTCCACACGGATTTGCAGGGCGAACACGCGAACGCTGCCCTTTTCGGACTGGCGCTTACCGACAAGGATCAGCACTGCGATACCTTCACATCCATCGAACATGCCCAGCCGGGTTGTCAGAGCAACCAGATATTCAAGAATGTACTTGATGACAATTCTACAGGGGCATTTACCGGAAGAATTCATGTGATGCCCGGTGCAAAAAAAACACAAGCCTTCCAGCGCAACAACAGCGTTCTGCTTACCAAGGCAGCCAAAATGAATACCAAGCCGCAACTGGTCATCGATAACGACGATGTAAAATGTTCCCATGGTGCAACGGTAGGACAGATCAACGAAGAAGCCTTGTTTTACCTGCAGACACGCGGAATCAATGAACAAGAGGCCAGGCTGATGTTGATGTTCGCCTTTGCCCACGAAGTACTCTCAAACATCCGGGTGGAACAACTGCGTCAGAGCATCGACAGGCTGGTCAACAAAAGACTGAGAGGCGAGGTATCCAGATGCCACGACTGCAAACTGGAATGTATCAGATAGCAACAGGGTCGGGGGTAGGCTCCTGATTTTTTCGAATTGCAGCAAAGCATTTGATCTTTGGATCTTTGAAATAAATCAAAATAGAACAATCGCCCGTGTTAAAATACTGTAATTGATGCACGGTTATTTTGGACGGAAGTAACAAATATTGAAAATCGAAAAGACATACAATGAGTATTGATTTCCAAGATATCAGAAAAGATTTCCCCATTCTTGACCAGAAAGTCAACAACCGGCCGTGGATCTATTTTGACAATGCAGCCACCACACAGCGTCCGATTCCGGTGATTGAGAAAATCAGGGAATATTCTGTGATGACCAATGCCAATATCCACAGGGGAACCCATGCTCATTCCATTAAAACGACTGAGGCCTTCGAGTCTGCCCGTGATATTGTGAAAGATTTTCTCCATGCAGGCGAACGGGAAGAAATCATCTTTACCCATGGTACGACCGAATCAGTCAACCTGGTGGCCCGCTCCTTCTGCGAGAAATTTCTTTCTGAAGGCGACGAGGTGATCGTAACCGAAATGGAACACCATGCCAACATCGTTCCATGGCAAATGGCCTGCGACCGGCATCATGCCATTCTCAAGGTACTGCCATTTGGTGATAACGGCGATCTTCAAATGGAAATGCTGGAAACATTGATTTCGGATCGCACCAAAATAATCGCCGTGGCGCACGTTTCCAATACCCTCGGAACTGTGAATCCGGTCAAGGAACTGATCCGGATTGCTCACCTTCATGATGTGCCTGTTTTTGTAGACGGTGCCCAAAGCTCACCCCATATTTCTATAGATGTTCAGGATCTTGACTGCGATTTCTTTGCCTTCTCCGGACACAAAATATATGGTCCAACCGGGATCGGTGTCTTGTACGGGAAACGAAAATGGCTGGAGGCGATTCCCCCATTTATAGGAGGCGGGGAGATGATCGATCGTGTTACTTTTGAAAAAACCTCCTACGCTGAAATTCCACTCAAATTTGAAGCGGGTACCCCCCATTATGTCGGCGCCATTGCCATGGGCACAGCCATTGAATACCTTCAAATGATCGGATTGGACAATATCGCTGCACGCGAACACCAGCTTCTCACCTATGCCACAGAAAAAATGAAGGCACTGGGAAACCTGCAAATATTTGGTGAATCATCGGCCAAGTCTTCTGTCATTTGCTTCGAATTGGATCACATTCATCCATTTGACCTTGGAACGCTGCTCGATCAGCTTGGCATAGCGGTGAGGACCGGAAGATTATGTGCCGATCCGGTGATGGATCATTTTGGTGTTTCTGCCATGACACGTGCCTCCTTCAGCTTCTACAACACAATCGAGGAGATCGATCGCTTTATTGAAGCGCTTTCACGCATCCGACTGATGTTTCAATGAGCTATCAATAAATTATATTTTCAATTCAATCAGCTCCTTGCACAATTGAGAACCAACCATGACCCATTGTCAATTTCATATTTCCTACTTTAGCAAAAAATTATAACATGACCATCGAAGAAATACAGCAGGAGATTATCTCAGATTTTGCAGTTTACGAGGACTGGATGGATAAATACACCTATCTGATCGAACAGGGAAATGAACTCGAACCCATCGATGCAGCGTTTAAAGTCGACCAGAACCTGATCAGGGGATGTCAGTCAAGAGTCTGGCTGCAGCAAAGGCTGGAAGGTGGTATCCTCTACTTTGATGCTGAAAGTGATGCCCTGATCGTAAAAGGACTGGTAGCATTGCTGATGAAAGTGTTTTCCGGAAGAACTCCACAGGAAATTCTTGATGCTGAACCCTATTTCATCGACGAAATCGGATTGAAACAACATCTCTCTCCCACACGTTCAAATGGATTGATGGCCATGGTCAAACAAATCAAATTGTATGCACTGGCATACCAACAAATCTTATCACAAAAAAAATAACATGGATCCAAGAATAGATCTGATCATAGAAAATCTCAAAGAGGTATTCGACCCTGAAATCCCGGTTAACGTATACGACCTGGGATTGATTTACAATGTGGATGTTGTAGACAATACAGCCACTGTGCTGATGACACTTACCGCACCCGGTTGTCCAGCTGCCGACATGATTGTGGCTGACGTAGAATACATGACAAAAAAAATTGAAGGCATCGAGGAATGTAAGGTTGAAATCACATTTGATCCCGCCTGGGAAAAGTCTATGATGTCTGAAGAAGCTAGACTGGAACTGGGTTTTATGTAGAAACCGCTTGAAATATTCCGGGACCCGACGCAGTGTGATGGAGAAATTGATTGAAATTTAATCGTTATCAATCAATTAA
>JBAXUL010000032.1:0-38004 GCA_037129695.1 Prolixibacteraceae bacterium | reverse complement strand
AAATAATTTGTCCCGGTATTGCGGGGTTCGGACAAGCAACCCGGGCGGGTTGTTACCTTCCTTGTATTTCATTTATTGAGCCAACAGAAGGTCTACCATCCCCAGAAATACATGCCACATCCTGCAACCAAAATGACAAGACCTGCGATCAGATGCATGTATTTTTCCTTTGACTTAAATTTCAAAAAAGAGGAGCCCAGATGCCCAAGGTAGACGATCAACATCATCGTGGCGATGGTAGTAATTCCAAAGAAAAGTGCAACCGATGCAATTCCAAGACCGCTCTTTTGAACTGCCGGAATGAATAGCATTGGGATCAGGACTTCACAAGGTCCAAATACAAAAATGATAAAAAGCACCCATGGAGTTAATTTGGTTTCATCCACTTTTTCATCCAATCCGTGACTCACCCGGTGCTTGATTTCACGCAAATTACGGGGGATCAGAAAATTAGGCAGATGATGATGCCCTCCGTTTTTCAGATATTGATAAAAGCCATAAGATGCATAGATGAGGCCAAAGGCAATCATCAGCGTTGCAACCAGATTCCCCCTGAAATCCTCAATGAAATTCAGTTTATTCAGGCTGATTCCCAGCGCAATCCCAATGAGACCGATGATCACTGACCCCCCAACGTGGCCAACTCCTGAAATAAAAGTGATCCACATGGTTTTAGGCACACCCCAGTTTCTGGCTTTACTCAACACGATAAATGGCAGGTAATGGTCCGGACCCAATGCCGTGTGAATAATCCCGAGTGAAGCCGCCGTAAACGAAAGGAGCAGGAAGTCGTTCATACAGCCACTATAATTTGTTGATCAAGGAGGCCTGACAGGCAGCACCGAACCCATTGTCTATATTGACTACCGATACCCCGGCGGCGCAACTGTTCAGCATGGATAACAAGGCGGATAATCCCTGAAAGTTGGCACCGTAACCAATACTGGTCGGCACACCAATCACCGGTTTGTCAACCAGTCCGCCTACCACACTGGCCAGGGCACCTTCCATTCCTGCAACGACGATGATGACCCTTGCATTCCGTATCAGTTCCCATTTATTGAAAAGCCTGTGAATGCCGGCAACGCCAACATCATAAATGGCCTCCACCTGATTATTTAAAAATCTGGCTGTTTCGACCGCCTCCTCTGCAACCGGAAGGTCGGATGTTCCCGCTGAGACAACGGCAATGTATCCTTTCCCCAAATCTTCCACTTTTTTCTTGTATACAATGGTTCTGGCCAAAGGATTGTAAACTGCATCCGGCACGACACTTTTAACCGCCAGATACATCTCTTCACTGGCGCGGGTCGCCAGAATGTCAATTCCTTTCAAATACATCCGTTCGGCGATTAGCCTTACTTGTTCTGTGGTCTTCCCTGCGGCATAAATCACCTCCGGTAGTCCGGTGCGGTGCAGTCGATCGGTATCGATCGTGGCAAACCCCATCTCCTCAATGCCACGATGGGTAAAATGAGACAAGGCTTCTACAAGCTCAATCTCACCATCTTTGTATTTTTCGAGGATGTCGCGAATATCCATTTCAACAGTTTTTATTGATGATTTTTTCTACTTCATTCAGACTCAGACCATGCTGTGTTGCCAGCCTGGTAAGTTCATCCGATTCAGGCTTGAACCGGATTTCCTTACCCTGAAAATAGCTGTACTTGACGGCAACTTTGCCAAGTTCAGTTTCAATTTGCCTTTCTTGTCTCTCAAGAATGGTTTTCGTCACCGGGTATTCCCGGAGCCCGATGGTGGTGCTGTTTTTGAAAATGATGACTTTGATTTCTGGTTTGATGCTGCCTTTACACAGGACTGACAAGGTATTCGCCGGCCTTGATTTTTTCATGATAATCGGTGTCAGAAAAACATCGCTGGCCCCGGCTTCAAAGAGTTTTCTGAAGAGATGATCATACCATTCCGGATTCATGTCGTCAATGTTACATTCAAGCATCCAGGCTTCCTCCTGCTTCGTGCTCGCTCCGGTTTCAACGCTTTCCGCAAGAAAAACCCGCAAGACATTGGGAACATCCGAGATATCTCGTTGTCCGATACCATAACCTGTTTTCATTATGTTGAAATCGGTGTGATCCGTAAATTCATCTGCCGTGGCTACGAGGATGGCGGCACCTGTCGGGGTAGTCGCTTCATGCTGCACCATTCCCATTCTGACCGGAACATTCCGCACAATTTCTGTGGTAGCCGGCGCCGGCACCGGCATGATGCCATGGGCACATTTCACCATGCCACCACCCAACTGGATGGATGACGAAATGACCTTGTCTACTTTCAGGTAATCAAGGCAAATGGCGGCTCCTACGATATCGGCTATGGAATCCAAAGCACCTACTTCATGAAAATGAACCCGCTCCTTGCTGATGTTGTGGACCTTGCCTTCCGCCACCGCGATGAGATCGAATATCTTGAGCGACATGCTTTTGACTGCCGCTGAAAGCGTGCTTTGATTGACCAGTTCTTCCACATGCCGCAGATGGCGGTGTTTTTCATTCTCCGGATTTTCAATGACAACGGTAGCTTTGGTTCCTGAAATGCCTCTTCTTATGTCTTTCTGAATTTCAAGATGAAAGCCGGAAATATTTAATCGCTGGAGTTCAGTGATCAAAAAATCAGGATCGACGCCTAAATCAATGAGGGCACCCAGGTTCATGTCACCGCTGATCCCTGCGAAACAGTCATAATAAAGTATTTTCATACTGAGATAATTTGTTTTTTAACGGAAGTATGGAACTCCATGTTGATGAAATTGTCACCCTTCTCATGGATGTTTGGAAGCAACATGTTCGTTTCATATTTGCTCAATTTTTTTATCATTTGCACTGATCGCACGGTTCATTTTTCCTGAAACCAACCCTTCCTCATCGATTTCTATCCGCGAGATACCCAGCTTTTGGATTTCACCGGTCAGGAGTTCCTTGATTACCTGCAGTTTTTCAAGATCCTTCTTTTGAACTTCAATTTTGCCATAAGTTCCAAAATGACGAAACCTGACATCCTCGAATCCATGGCTGTTCAAAAGGTCTTCGGCTGCCTCAATCTGTTTCAGTTTTTCCAGTGTAACGTCCTGATTGTATGGAATTCGTGAACTTAGACAAGGACTCGCAGGTTTGTCCCAGTTGGGCAGGTTGAAGTGTTTGGCCATTTCCCTGATCTCCTCCTTTGTGATTTTGCAATCGACCAGCGGAGAAATTACCATGTTCTTTTGAGCGGCGTCAATACCCGGGCGATAGTCACCCAAATCATCATAATTGGTGCCGCTCAAGATTTCAAAACCGGGATATTGGATTTTCAATTCCTGCAGATCCTGAAAAAGATGGTCCTTGCAGAAAAAGCAACGGTTGATCGGATTCTGGTTGTAGCGCGAATCGGCAAGTTCCTGGGTCTTAATCACAACGAGCTGGATGTCAAACTCCTCGCAAAATGATTGAGCAAGTTTGAAATCCTTACTTTTCAGGCTCTCAGAATTGGAAATGACCCCAATGGCATGGTCCGGTCCCTGGTATTTCCGGGCAAGGAAAAGGACCAGTGAGGAATCTATACCCCCTGAAAAGGCCACCAGAGAGCCCTTTCTTTGCCCGAACCAATTTTCAAGCAGATGGAGTTTTTCCCGGAGTTCAGCGTTCATATCGTTCATATTTGGATGGATTCATGTTACTATTATTCTATTTCGTGTTACCAACAGGAGAAAAAAAATCACTCCGTTTTACTCATTATCAGTTTGCCATGCTGGATGCCTTTGATGGTTATCATCTTATCCGACAATTCGGTCAGCCGTCTTGATGTTCCCTTGACCGCGATAATTTCCATGCAATTTTGTTCACTCAGGCTAAAATGCTGGACCCCAATAATCACATCCCGGTACTGGAATTGAAGTTCGGCCGAATGGGTGCGGATTTCAGGTTTCTGGCTGCCATAAACCATCACGATGGCACCGGCAACCAGATTGTCGCATTTCCATTTTTGTTCAACGAGGTTTTTCTCAATCAGGAGGCGAAGGGCCTGCGAGCGGTTCGAAAAATTATTTTCGGTTACATACTGATCAAGAGCGGTCAAAAGCTCCTCTTCCAGTGAAACACTAAAGCGGGAAACTGACATAATGTTACCTTTTTATCAATTCGTGTTATCTGAGTTCAAAGGTAGCAGATTGAATGAAGTTTCCAAACTAAGTTAAAAGAACATTTAAATGTCGTAGATGCTGAATCCCATTTTTTGAGGATTCTGCCAGTTGTGTCGCGCAAAGCCCTCAAAGAAAAAAATACGACATTACTAATTGTGCATTACTTAATTGGCAGGTTTTGGGAATAAAATGAAGGCTGGGGGAGTGGTCTCCATCCAGGAAAATACATTCATTCAGACTAGCCGAATAATTAGATTACTCAACATCGTGACTTGTTATCAGCTCCTGATTTCATGGAACAGCCAATCTTGTTTGCCTTTTGCGATTCCAAATTAGGAAGGACGGGAAATGCAGCGTTGATGTGTCGAAAGAATTTCGAGGTCAGCCATTATTCGCTGCACACTTTGATCATTTTCACACTGCGTAAAATTTTACCGCCATTGCTCAGCACAAAAAGATAAATTCCTTCATCCAGGTAGCCAAGATACAGTTGTTCCTCTACACCCACCCGATCTGTAAAGACCAATTTTCCCTGAAAATCATAAATGCTCAAGGTGGTTGAAATGGAATTATGAAGATTCACTTCATTGTCGAACGGATTGGGGTACAAGGAAAGGTTCGGCAGATAAATTTGGTCAATTCCAACTGTTTTGCAGTAGGTCTGGGATGAAGTTGGAAAATAGTGTTTCGTGAGATAGTCCAAAAATATGGTGGCAGTCCTGGCGGCGAAATCCTTGCGCGAAAGGTCGGTAAACCTCACATCCTGGTTGCATTCAATTTGGATTCCATCGATGGTTCCGGACGTTTTGGACCCATGTCTTTCGGTATTGTATCCACCGTTAAAATACAACTGTCCGGTAAGCGGATATCGGTCATCTATGCTAGGAACGGCCGGGAATCCTTTTGAAGCAAATAGCGATCCCAGACTTGAAATTCCGCGGAGTAAGTCCGAGTTGCTGAGATTCTGTACGTTTGATTGTACCAATTTCCTGATGCTGGTGGCATTGATATATAGTGATGTATTCAGAATGGCATCAGAATTGGCAAGTTGGCTGGCTGATAAGAGATAGCCCAGTTCCAATCGCTGGATGGTATGCCCATGTCCATGAAGATCAATGTACAAACCCTTCCCTGATTTCCGTGTGACATTGGCGGTGGCGCTGTCCAGGTAATTTTGAAATTCATTCCAGGCTTTTTCGGCGAATTCATTTCCACAGGCAGCTTCTGTAATGTCCCTGTTGGCATCCAGTTTTGTTCGTTTGAGGTTGTTGATGATAAGATGAGGGTAGCAACCTGTCAGATTGAAAACGGCATCATAGATTTCCCTCGCGAGATTGATCGTATAGGAGTCAGTGACCGTTTCATCCCCGCAGGTCCGGTCGGGAATTTCGGAGGGAGCAACGGCTCCTCCATGGGGAACAGAGATGATGAGCGGGAAATTTCCGGCAATGTATTCAATGTAGTTGTTCCTCCCGAAATACGAAGTCCCGGGGACAAAGGTCTGTGATAGGGCAACATCCTGCAGGGTTAGCAGGAGCAGGAAAAAGATGATTCTGAACATACTTTGTTCTGACATTATTTGGCAGTATTAGCTTTATGCGATGAATCTGTGATTAATTTTGTTCCTGACCTTTGTGATTTCCGGAGTTCAAAGATCCAATGGATAATTCCTTCATCTTTGAATAAAGGAGCCTGCGGTTCATTTTTAAATACGCTGCGGCCTTGGTTTGATTGTTGTCATTCAACAGGAGCGCCTCTTCAATGATCTTTTTCTCAACGAGATAGATTATTTTTTTGAAAGACTGTTCTTTTTTGATCAAAGACAACAGTGATGGCTCTTCGTTCGGGGAAGTAGACATTAAAGGCAACTGATTAATCACCAAAACACCATTGATTGCAGTTACGATGGCGCTGTGAATGGTATTTTCCATTTCCCGGATGTTCCCGGGCCAGTTGTAGCTGTGTAATATATTTCTTGATTCGACAGAAACAAACAGTTTTTTATTTTCGCTGTACTTATTTAAAAAATAATCAATCAGCAAATCAATGTCGTCTTTTCTTTCTCTCAGCGGAGGGATGCTTATTCGAACAACACTTAGCCGGTAATAAAGATCTTCACGAAAATTCCCATGCTCCATTTCCTTCTCGATGTCCTTGTTTGCCGATGCAATCACTCTGACATCTACCGTAATTGGAGTAACCCCTCCGACGCGAAAGAAGGATTGTTTTTGCAAGATCCGCAACAATCTCACCTGCAAAGATGGAGGCATGCTGTTAATCTCATCGAGGTAGACCGTTCCTCCGTCAGCAATCTCGAAGAGCCCCTTCCTGCGGGAGTCGGCGCCTGTAAACGAGCCTTTCTCATGTCCGAAGATTTCACTCTCCAGTAATGACTTGGACAATGCGCCGCAATTGATTTTCACATAAGGCTTTTCGGCCCTCAGTGAATGCCTTTGAATGGCGTCCGCAATAAGCTCTTTGCCCGTTCCGCTTTCCCCCTGAATCAGCACGGTTGCATCGGAGGGTGCGATCCGGCCGATCATTTTAAAAATCTCCTGCATCCTGGGATTTCTGCCTATAATATTGTCTTTGGGAATTTGGAGAACGGTTTCATTGACAATGGAACGTAGATTTTTTACTTCTGTCAATAATTTAAAATATTCATAGGCTCTTTCAACGATGAGGATAAACTCATCCAATTCGAAAGGTTTCTCCAGGTAATCAAATGCACCCAGTTTCATGGCCTTAATTGCCCGTTCGCTTGTCCCAAATGCGGTAAAGATGATGACCGGTATATCGTTCGATATGGCCTTTATCTCCTTCAAAACGGTTAATCCATCCTTTTTTGGAATATTGATGTCAAGAATGACTACATGGGGTTTCTCCTGAATGAACTTTTGTAATGCAGTCTCTCCGTCACCGGCTTCGAGCGTCTCGTATCCCAGAGGTGATAACAAATCCGAGATATTTCTCCGCATAGAATTTTCATCATCCACCACAAGAATTTTTTTTATTGCATCCACTTTTTATCAGTTTTATTGATGAACAGGTAGTTTAATGATACATTTCGTACCAAGGTCATCGTTTTTTAAAAAGCTAATTTCCCCATTGTGGGCCTTGATGATTTCGTAGGAAATGGCAAGTCCCAATCCGGATCCCGTCACTTTGGAGGTGAAAAAAGGCTCAAATATTTTATTCATGATTTCTTCGGGAATACCCTCCCCTGTGTCAGAAATCTGAAGAATAATTTTATCATTATCGATGTCCGGTTTTGAAACAACCACAATTTTGCCACCGTTCGTCATTGCCTCGATTGAGTTGTCCAAAACATTCATCAGAACCTGTTTGATTGAATTTTCATCAGCCGGAATAAGAGGAATATCCGGAGAAAGTTCCAGTTCAACGGATATGTCATTGTTATTTTTATCAATATTAATAAAGTTGATGACCTCGCCTACCAGTTTATTGATATTCGTTGGTTTCATTTTTTTCTCGATAGGCCGAGAAAAAATCAACAGTCGTTTGACCAGATTTGACATCCTGTTGATTTCATCGATCACCATTTGCATTGATTCAGGGGAAATATGCTCTGCAATTTCTTTACTTTTCTGCACATCTTGTTGCCACATCTGTATCCTCGTTTTGATGATGGCCAGTGGGGTCTTCACTTCGTGGGCCACTCCGGCGATCATATTTCCCAGAGAGGCGAGTTTTTCTTTTTGATTCAGCTGACGTTCCAATTTGTGGCGTTTCCGGTTGTCTTTCTCAATCGTATCAAGCATTTCGTTGATGTTGGAAGAGATGTATCCAAATATTCCCCACCTTTTCTTGAGCCGAAAGGCCGAATTGTGCCGGATGTTTTCCATTTCCATTTTGATTCCCTGGATCTCCCCTCCCCATAAGGCAGATATAAGCATCAAAACCAAAAATCCCAAAATGGAAACAACGGCCACTGCATTGACAACTTGCTTAAGTTTAATAATGGGCAGGTCATTTTCAATGTGTATCCGCACCCAAACAACGCCAACGACTTTGGAATTGTAGATAATTGGCTTTGTTACCAGCGGGAAAATGGCTGCATTGAAAGAATGCAGGTTGATGAGGGGCCGGTTTTCTTCAATGCATTTTAAGCACTGCGTTTTAATGATATTATAGGATCTGGGCGGGGGGCCAAACAAGGGTTCTGGTGGAGGTGAAGTAGGGAAGGAGTAGCCATAAAATTCATCGGGACCGCGCAAATAGAAGCCACCTTCAAGGCCAGGCTCTTCTTTTAATTGCTCAGCCGACAACTTCTTTAGAACAGTATTTATTCTTTTGTTTTCAGAGGATGCCACGTCATTTATTCCCAATAATCCCTTCGATCCGAAGGTGTTGATGTCATTTATGGAGGCATACAGTAACTTTTCAGCATAAAATTCGCAAATGAGCTTATTCTTTTCAACCATGTTTGCCTGCCATTTTGAAAGGGAAGAATAGATGAAAATGGCAGCAATAGTTACTACCACAGTGAAAATGATGGCATAGACGAAAACGCGGTTGTATATTTTGGGAAAGCTCATTGAATTTCTCTGAAATTATAATTAAGTAATCAGGAGAATTACGGAACTAATTTACTAAAAATCATCCTCTGATATCAGGAAAACCTTAAGTGGTTATTTAAACAATGCAGGCATGAGTTGATATTTTTTGATGGCCAACGCCATTTCGGACGACTTTTTGCTGAAAACTTGAAACATGGCATCCGCATTAAGGAGTTCAATTTTTGAAACCACCAGGTAGGATAATATAGTGTCAGTATATCTGCCCTGGGATTTCTTCGTGATTAATAAATCAGCCATCCTGAAATTTGGATCAATAATTCCTCCCAATTTATAGGAAGTACCTGCAAAAGCCTTTCTCCAAAGTGGTTCGGAATAGCCAAAATGGCTGCAGTTTAAACTCAGATAAATCAATCCGTCAGTTTTTGGAAGATGCTCAAGTGCTTCATTCAGATAGACAGAAATCAGCATCTCTGTCTCTTCTCCCTCCGGGTTTTGTTCGATGTAAGACTGTAGCTGAGGACAGGATTTCGTGACGATTCTCTTGTCTGAGATGTTCAATGCCAGTAGCGCTTTCAAGTGATTTGCCTCCTCAATGGTCGTCTCGGTGCCGAACAGGATTACTGCGGAAGTAGGGTCGCTCACCATTCGCTCCGCGATGAGTTGCACCCCCGGCTCAACGATTCCGAAGATGGGAGTCTTCGATTTTTTGACGAAATCAGTTTCCCTGTATAAGACAGACAGGGTATTGCAGGCGATCAGAATGGCATCCGGATGAAATTTTTGTTCAATGCCGGTCAGAACATTGTTGAAGATGCCTATTTTTTCTTCTCTCGTTTTCAAGGCATTGTAGCCTGAATTTGAATCAAATAAGGCATTGACAAAAATCAGATTTACCTTTTTGAAGCAACCATAGCTCTTCATCTTTTTGGCAACATCGTCCATCACAGAAAGGCCACCCAAGCCGGAATCGGTCACAACAATTGTAATTTCCTCCTTGCCATTAAAACATGCCGGATCAAGCCTGTCCTGGGCATTTGAAGGTTTATCCAAACACACAAGGAACACAAACAGAAGGATGAACGATGCTACATTTTTCATGATGAATTCCTTAATTAGCTGTTTTAATGGGAAAGAAGTAAATAATCCGCGAAGAACAAACCTTCGAGATTTTAGGTTCATTTTCCACGGATTATTCACTTAATGGTCAGGCAAAATCGAATACCTGATTCGCAATTACAACCATCTGCTATTTAAAAATCCATAATTTCTGATTGCTATCAATCACAGACGGACAATTTGTATTGTAGGATACCTCCGTTTGGGGATAAGGGAATCTGACGGGAATCGATCCCGCTCCTGCAACCGGTGTAAGTACGGGAAATCCTGTTCTTCTAAAATCATCGTAGGGAAGAACGCTCGAATACAAAGCGAGGTATTTCTGCTCAATGATTTTCTGGAGTGTAATGGTAGCGCCTGTTTCAATGTTGATGTAAGTATTCATCCAGGTTGCAAGTGGTGCTGCTCCTGTTACAGCCTGCACAGATGCGCCAACGGCAACTTTATAGGCTGCTGCTGCTGCATCCTTATCAGGAACCGCTTGCTGCAGATAGCACTCTGCCTTGATGAACTGCATCTCCACATAAGAGCTTAAGATAACCGGTGAGTTGGCGCTGTTATTAAAAGTTCCTAGCCCTGATGCATTGGCATCTTCCGATCCTGCAGCACTTCCAACATAGATACCGCCAAGGGTCTTCGCATAAAAGGATCGTCTGGGGTCGGCAGTGGCATTCAATTTGTCAATAAAGGTCTTGCACATCTTGATGTCGTTTTTGTACGATGATACAGTTGCGTACTGGTAAATCGGATTTGCTTCCGCATTACTGGTTCCGTAATTCTGCACAAACTTATCCGTAGCCAAAAATGAATTGTTGAGGTAGGCCATTGCGTTGGCATAATCCTTTTTATACAAAGCATATCTTGCCCTAAGTGCGTAAGCTGCTTTGATCCAGGAAGGCCTGTTGTTGGTATAGATCATGTCACCACTGAGCGCGATGATATTTTCAGTCGCACCCAGATCTGCAATTGCCTCCTGCAGCAATAAGTCGATCGTTTTGTAGATGTTCTCCTGAGTGTCAAATGCAGGTTTCAAAACACCTAAATCTCCTTTAAATGCATCAGTATATGGGATATCTCCAAATAAATTGGTTGCTGTGCCCAGGCACATTGCAAGGCAAACTTTGGCTAAACCTGCATAATGTGGGGATTTTTCCGCCTTGGATTTCTCAATTATTCTGGTTGCGTCCATCATTGGCTGATAGTAAATCCTTCTCCACAAATCATCAACATCTGATGCTGACAGAATATATTTTGCCTCGCCGGCTGATTGTCTGGCAACACCATTGATTTGTTGCATGTAGATATTAGTCGTTTTAACTGCCCTGATGCCACCGATCTGATAGGCCATGGAGAGTTCCATGGACGGCACCAACAAACTCATAGGTACATTGGACGGAACATCGGGATTGATATTCATATCTGTGTCTATCCATTTTTTACATCCGGTAAAAAATAGTGAGAATATCACCAATAGTGCAATATTCATTTTAAATAAATTCTTCATATTCATTTATTTTATTTCAGTTAGATTGCTCAAAAAGAAAGTTTTGCGCCAAAGACGTAAGACTTGGAACCAGGACTTGCAAAATAATCAAAGCCCTGACCGTTGGTTGCGCCATAAACACTTGTTTCAGGATCTCCACCTTTGTAAGGAGTGGAAACTACAAGATTGTTCCCTGTTGCATACAATTCTAAACCTTTCAATTTCAATTTTGTAAGTAACTTTTTATTGAATTCATAGGTTAAAGTGATTTCTCTCAATTTCACCCAACTAGTAGATTCTACGGCCTGGGTTGCAGCTCCACCACTTGTAAAGCTATTTTCTCCCCTGTACCAGGATTGGTCTTTGATCACAGATTTTGTATTGGTTACTCCTGTTGATACCACTTTCCCGGCGGCATCAAGATGACCATTGACACCTTCAAAAACAGTAGGGGTGGTTCTGTCAAGTGTTTCAACTGTTTGCCCGTAATAATTCAGGTTAAACCGGGTACCATTGTTCATAAAACCACCTTGCTTGATGTCAACAAGTGCAGTTAAACTGAGACCTTTATAGGAGAAGGTATTGAAGATATTCATGGTCCAATCGGGACTAACTTTTCCAACGGCCACGGTTGTAGTATTATTGGTCCATGGAAATCCATCCGGATGTGTATCCGTTGGATCGTCATTAATCAGAACTTTTCCGTTGGCATCCCGCCACCAGTCAAAACCGAAAATCGTGGGATAATCGAAACCAACTGCGGCATTGATTTGTGCTTTTGTATCACCATTGAGTAAAACATAGTCAACATCCTTGGCCAAAGCGGTTACCGGATTTTTCATTTTAGTGAAATTGGCGTTGATTTCCCATTGAAAACCTTTGTGCTTAATTGGAATTGCAAAAAAGCTCAGCTCAACTCCCTTACTTTCCATGGAGGCAGCATTCATATAAGCACTTGAAAAACCGGAGGTTCCGGCAATCGGAACTGACAGCAATAAATCGAAATTCTTGTTATGGAAATAGGATGCATCAATTCCAAGTCTGTTGCCAAAGAATTTTATCTCTGTTCCAACTTCAAATGATGTTTGTGTCTCATGCTTTAGATTTGGATTTCCAACTGTATTCCCGACAGTATATCCTGAATATCCCATAAATGGGAATGAAATTCCTGATGTGTAAGAATCATTGGCACTACCTGATCCATAATAGGAGGATGTTCGGTAAGGATCCGCAATATTCGCAGTTTTTGCCCATGATGTCCTTAGTTTCCCGAATGACAGCACTTTGTTGTTCTTCAGCGGAGCCAATTCAGAGAAAATAAAGGATCCACTAAAGGATGGGAACAATGCTGAAAGGTTGCTCTCGGGCATGGTCGTCGACCACTCGTTCCGTACAGTTGCTCCAAGGTAAAGCATACTTTTATAATCCACACTCAAATCTGCAAAAAGAGCTGCTGTCCGATAGTTCGTTGTACCCTCTCCTGCTGTTTGCTTTGTTGTGTTGTCGACGTTGTAGACTCCCGGAATCGAGAGATCCGCAGTATAGGCGGTCAGATACTTGTAACTTTGCTGAAATAGGTTTTGACCAAGGTTGACATTGTAACCGATATCTTTTCCTATTTTCCTGTTGATAGTAAGCATCAGGTCGGAATTTAACATAGCGTGATGTTCCGATCTTTCTCTCAAATAACCGGACAGGTTACCCACGCTGTTCAGATTATAGATTTCCTGAAACCTTCTGGAAAACCAGTCAACTCCAATATTGTATGACATCGACAACCAACTTGAGAATTTTGCTTTAATAAAAGTATTCCCAAGAAACCGGTCGTTATAATCCCTGAAAAATTGTTCGTTGGAAGTCCAGTATGGATTATTAAAAGTGCCATTTGCTCCCGTATAGGTTCTTTGTGTGCCATCGGGGAGTTTATATCCGGCTGCATTGTTAAAGGAGGCGGGTGTTCTGTACAATCCGATGCCGACGCCGGAACTGGTTCCTCCTTCGCGGATCAGATTGTTGTAAGTATTGGTGTAGGTTACATTTGCGCCCGTTGTAACTTTCTCCGATAATTTAGAATCCACATTTAACCTCAACGTGGTTCTTCTGTAAACGTTTTCGGGAACAATTCCTGTTTCATTTAAATTTCCGACAGAAAAGAAATAGGAAGAATTTTTATTCCCGGCTTCAATGCTGACGTTGTTGTTGAGAGAGACTCCATTCTGAAAAAAGTCATAGGGGTCATATATCTTAACAGGATCGCCGGTGCTTGCAGGTGCATAGACTTTGTTTTTGCTGACAATTGCACCATCCACATCAATCAATGGGTTTAACCAGACAGCCGGACTCAGTGAATAGCTGCAGGTATCCAGTTTGGGGCCCCACGCTGAATTGTTTTTACTCTGCCATAGTCCGTTTATACCTTGTCCATACACATTCTGCAATGGAATACGCTTGCCAAGTTGTTTAACCCCAACCGATGTGTGAAGACTAACCTTCATCTTTTGATCAGTCGTTCCTCTCTTCGTGGTGATCACGATGACACCATTGGATGCCTGCAATCCGTAAAGCGCAGTAGCCGCTCCACCTTTTAACACATTGACAGAGGCAATGTCATCCGGATTAATATCAGAACTTCTTGCGGATGAGTATACTCCCGACTGGCCGGTTCCACCCCTGTAGGATGGATCAGAACTCATGGGCATTCCGTCTATGACAAACAACGGCTGGTTATTTCCGGTTAAGGAGGCCGCACCCCTGATGGTCATGTAAGAGGCTGCCCCGGCATTACTCGAGGAACTGGTTACCTGCAATCCTGCCGCTTTTGCGGTAAGGGACGAAACGAAGTCGATGTTTCCCCTGTTGCTTAACTCTGCTCCTGTAACTTCCTGAACGGTATATCCCAACGCTTTCTTTTCGCGTTTGATGCCAAGAGCCGTTACCACGACATCACCAAGTGCATAATCACTTGACTTCATCACGGCATTGACAATATTTCCGGTTATTTTCAATTCCTGAGTCTCCATCCCTACGAATGAAAACACCAGAACCTTTGAACCTTCAGGAACTGTAATCGAATAAGTGCCCTGGTCATTCGTTACTGTCCCAATTGTGGTCTCTTTTACAGATACATTTAAAAAAGGCAGCCGATTCCCTTCTGAATCGGTGACCTTTCCTGTCACCAATCTTTGACTAAACACTTGTAAAACAGTGAGTGTAAAGATGCCAATTAAGAGAAATAATTTTTTCATAGAAACATGTTTTAGGGATTTAAATGGTGCTAATTTTAAATTTACAGAAATTAAATTGACTATTTTAGATGCGATTGATAATTTTCCATTATTGATTTTCTAATCGTTCGTCGGGATAAATATTCTTTCTCAAGAAGTACAAAGGCATCAGACAAACCATCAAAATCAGGCCCAGTATCGGTTTCTGTGTTTGGGTTGTCAGATACAAATTAGTGGATTCAGCATAGTTAATCCCCGGAGAAATGGCTATTCCATATTGACTTGCCAGATTCTTGATGTCCAGCAGTTGAATGTAGGGAACCCCTTGGTCGTTCATCCTTGCAATAAGACCGCGATTCTCGTCCGGACATTTCTCAAGTTTTGCGTGAAGTCCATTGGGTATGGAGGTCGAGTGAGGGCAGTTGCCAAGTGCAGTCTGGCTACCGCCAATATTGATGAGTAATGAAATTTTTTCAGCATTAAAAAGCTCAACACGCTTTTCAATTGATTTTGTCAAAGACTCCGGAATGTACAGATGCACTTCGTTTCTGACGGCAGCATTCTGCATCATTTGAAGACCTTCCGCAGAAAGACCGATGCCGGCATCGTTGCCAGCACCTAAAGACACCAGGCTGGAGCGGTATTTGAGACCTCCGGTTTTGTTTAGTTCTGATTCCATATCCAACCAGGTAACTTCTGGTTGATTGGCGCCATAAGTGGAAGCACCGATTGAACTCATCACCGCAGCATCAATTCCCATAATTTGAAGAGCCGCCAAGGTAGAAATCGCCAGCGAAGGAAAAGATCCGGAAAGAACCACTCCTACCTTTTCCCCTTTGTTGATGCGGGCTTCGTGCAACAATCGGATGATCAATGCAGAAAAATCAGGGTTTGTGGATGTTTCCTTGGCCTCCAGCGAACCAAGCGTAGTAGTGATTTCAGACCATTCATTCCCGATCATAAATTGATTGGAGACATGTGAAGAAGCATCAGAATGAATGCCTTTCTTCATTTTTAACTGTTCAATAATTGAAAACCATTCTTTAGTGAGGGCAACCGACTTTTTCATTTCATTGGCATATTCCAACGGTTGTTCCTTGCGGGAGAATTTCCCGGCCAGAACGGTGCCTGTCAGGAGTATCCCAAACACGATTAACAATTTGATATTTAGATTCAACCCGTTCATACGATGAGAAATGATATTTGCACGATGATCAATGTCACAATTCCGAGACTTAACAAGGTGGGGGCAATCTTTTGCCGGTCCATCTCATTGGCAACCAATCCGGGAATGATATAACCAATCGATTGTAAATCAAGTTTCATTATTCCGATCGGTTGAATTTGGTTTTCTATCAGAAGCTTCAGAAAGAAACTGATCAAAACAGCCAGTAGAAATTTTCTTCTGCCATAGAGTATCAGGTATGAGGATAATAAACGAAGGATTAAAAAGATCAGGAGCGCCAGAGAGATGGTCACAAAGATTCTTTCATAATCAAGTATGAACAGGGCAAAATAGGCAGGAACCAGGATACCTCCGGGAGAGATTCCTGTCAGTTCGTAAAATACAAAACCTACCAATAAACCTATGACGAATAATTGAACTATCATCTCATTTCACTGATTACTTTAAAACCAACTCCTTGGATATTGCCAATGCCCACGACAAAAGACTGGTCAGATACGGCATTAAATAAACTGGCTTTCAAATTGGCAATTTGTTTTTTCCTCCAGACGACTATTTTCTGCTTGTCAATTCCGGCTTGCAGCATAAAGTATTTCGCCCTGTTGACATGATTCCCGGTTACGATGACCGTGTTGATCGTCGAACTGTTTTGTGCGATCCATCCTGCAAATAGATCTGTTCTGATTGGCCTGTCAGTACGGGTATTCAATATCACGGAAATGTTCTCCTTTTTGCCGGTGTTTGTTTGCCAATGATGAATGAACCGATCAGTTGAATCAACATCATTCACAGCAAAGGCATTAAGGAATGTTATTTCCTTCGAATCGTGGGTGACCATGGACAAAGGTGACTGGAAGTTTGAAAGACATTTCATTATTCCTTCCTTTGCCACCTGATCGTTGACACCTGCTGCCCCGCAAACAGCAAGAGCCAATTGGACGTTTTCCGGAAATACACCAAACGGTAAACCGATTAAAAAATCCGGATGAAGTTCTTTCGGACTAATAACCAGACTGTTTTTTAACGAGGCTGTCTCTTTGATCTTATCCAGAAAACGGATTTCATTCGTGATGACGGTACAATTTTCAGGTATCGCATTGCAGATGGAGCCAGCCTGTTCTTCGATGTTATTGCCCATTTCCTCACGGTGGTCATCCCTGATATTTGAGATGACATAAATATGTGGTTGAAAGTAACGACTCTCCAATCGTTGGAGTTCAGGCGATATAGACATGCATTCCAATACCAGACTATTTACTTTCTTTTTCGCGGCCAACCTGATCATATTGAACTGTTCCTGAACTCTTGCACCTCCTGCTCTTGCTATCGTTCTTTTTTCTCCGTTGTGAATAATGGTTGGTATGATACCGGTGATCTTTGCCATGACCTCAGGTTGAGCATGGTATAACCCGGCTGCTATGTATTCGGTAACGGACGATTTCCCGCGGGTTCCATTGACATGGATCCTTAGTGGTAAATGGTCCACGCTTCTCTGTACCGCTGATCTTTCGATGAGCAGGATACAAACAATCGTGAATAACAGGAGGGAGACAACCAACATATTCTACTGACTTTTAATGTGTCTAATTAGGGAGCACAATAACTCTTCCGGACTAATATCCAACGGCTATTCCGCCTCTGCGTTTATCTGCCGATCCGGAATATTCATGCGTAATGGGATCAATATAAATCATTTGTGCTCCACCAAAAAAGAGATCGATGCCTTCATAGACTTTAATTTTGTGACCCATTTTTTCGAGTTCGGACCGAACTTCAGGTTTTATTCCTGATTCTACCTGCAGGAAATCCTCAAATTTCTGGCAGTAAAAACGCGGAGCCAGATTAGCCTGATTGACATCCATTCCGAAATCAACTACATTTAAGATCAACTCCAGAACGGTACACGTTATTCTGCTGGCGCCCGGACTTCCCAAAATGAGGAATGGCGAATTGTTTTTCATGACAATGGTCGGCGAAATTGAACTCCTGCACTCTTTTCTGTTTTGAATATAATTGACACTTCCCTTGATATAGGAGAAATTGGTCATTCCATTGTTAAATAATACACCTGACACCATTTGGCCTGAGCCAAAAAATAGTCCAAGCGTTTGGGTTAAGGCAACTGCATTCCCTTCTTTGTCAATCACCGATAGATGAGTTGTATGTCCACCGGCAGTTTCCAGTTCTGCAACCGGTTGTTTGACAATGGATTGATTGTAATTGACAGGATCTCCAAATTTGGCCTCCCTGTAAGTGGGTGGATCTAGTTTCCTTTGATTGATACTGTTGAACCTGATTTTAGCATATTCCTTTGAAATCAGGCCTTCAACAGGTACCTTCACGAAATCCGGATCACCTACAAATTCTGAGCGGTCAGCATAAATCAGTTTCTCCGTTTCGGCGATCATATGCAATGTATTGGCATTTTCGCTAAAATGTCCGGAACCTTTTAAGTCATAATTTTCAAGCATGTTAAGACCCTGAATTAAGCTGATCCCTGACTGAGGCAAATTGGCAGTAAGAATGCCATATCCCCGGTAGGTTCCTTTGAGCGGCACGGTCAATTTTGCGTTGTAGGTAGAAAAGTCATTTTCGGTTAATACCCCCCCGCGTTGCTTTATCCCCTTCACAAATTCATTGGCATATTTCCCTTCATAGAATCCTTTTTTGCCTTTTTTCGCAATGGTTCTTAGCACATTGGCCAAATCTTTCTGGACAAGCAATTCGCCTTCCATCCTTGGGAAACCATCTTGCAGGAAAACGGATGCGGTAACCGAATCCTTCATGATATTTTCCACATTATCCAAAATCAATTTTGCCAGAGTTCCGTCTACCTGGAATCCATTCTCGGCATGACGAATTGCCGGTTCGAGAATTTTTTTCAGCGGCAGTTTGCCGAATTTTTCATGTGCAAGCAGCAAACCTGCTACGGTTCCGGGTACATCAATCGCCTTTGCAGAATAGCTATCCCTGCCGCTTTTAAAGTCAATCTTTGATGCATTCTCGGAACTTCTGCCGTAATAATTAATGAAGAAAGACTTTCCTTCTTTTTTCAGGTATACCACCATTCCTCCGCCACCACCAATTCCGGATCCGTCAGGTTCTACCACCCCAATGGTAAATGCTGCAGCAACAGCCGCATCAATTGCATTTCCGCCATTTTTTAGCATTTCAAGAGCTGCTGCCGAAGCCAAGGGATGAGCTGTAGCGACCATCCCAAGCTTGCCCTTGGATGGGACTATTGATTGGCCTTGTGCTGTTACCTGGAAGAATAGCGCCAGGGATAATACAAGAAAGAAATATCTTGTTTTCATGAATTGATTATTTGTAAATGGTTGATATTGACATGAATTGATAGGTTACTTAAATAGGTTACCAATAGGGATTTCCGTTTCAGCAATTTTATCGACAGTTGTCAAAGGAATATTTTTTGCCTTTGAGATATTTGTAAAGAAACCATCCTCATCACCCTGCTTGACAACGATCATAGATTTTGAATGATCAGCGACCAATTGATTGAATGAATCCGACTGTCCTTTTCTTCTTGCATTTCCCCCGATATGAATCATGACGATAGGAATCTTCATCTCATCGGCCGATTTGACAAGCGCCTGAACGCGATCAAATTCTTCCTGTTGGCTTACTCCGGCGGCGCCAAGTCCTTTGGAACTAAAACCGGGGACGATGATCAAAGTCTTTATGCCTGCCAGATCTGCTGCCTTGGCCATCAGGATCGTCGTTGCTTTTAGCTTTTGTCTTTCTGCCAGCATTTTCACCAGTTTAACGTCTGCACTCTGTCCGGCAGATGAAATCAATACTGGTTGTTCGAATTTTTGCGCCTGTGTATTGGAGGCAGATAAAAATAGAAATGAAATAATTAAGAAACTTAAAATGCGGTTATTCATGTTTTTATTTATTTATATGTGTAAAAATTGTCCTATTCCTTTTTCCATTATTGTTTGATAGTCGGGAAGGTTCTCTATGCCGATTGTATTTTCGGGGAAGGATCTGTTGAAGGAGTTGATTAATTCCCTGAATCCCATAATATCTCTTCCCACACGATGTTCGATTGGTTCACCTGTTTCTTCCCGGTAGGCAATTCTCAATGCCCCCGACTCTTTTGCTTTCTTGTAATTTTCGCTTTTCCCCTTCAAAACCAGTTCGACGTTGGTTTCTCCCCGTAATCTGCCCATGGATGGATTACTTGTTTCCATCAGAAATGGGATGGCATTGGTGTAATCTCCCCATTCCCTGTGACTCAGACCATGAAAATTTTTAGGAGAGGTTTCGGGTGAGAACTGCAGGCCTGCCATTTCAAGTCCCAATACAGCATCCAAAGCAATATCTTCATATTTTTCGTGGTATACAATCACATTGACGATGGGTACTTCAGGGGATGATTCGTGCAGATCAAAAGCAATGTTCACTTTTTCAAGTTTGATGAGCTGGACGATGGCATAGGCAACTTTTTCGTTCAGCGAACCATTGGGTCGTCCCGGATAGGCACGATTGAGGTTTCTGGTTTCGAAACCGGATAATTGCTGGCTGGAAGGAAATTGAGCAAAAACCAACGGGTCAGGCCATTGATCGATCGGGTTGGTCACTCTTGAACCAAGACGAAACTTCCTACTGCCAACCTTTGTTTTAATTTCGTAAAAATCCGGAAATCCCTCCATGGGATCAGTACAGGTGAAAGCGCTGTTGTTCAGTCGCGGGATGATGAACACACGGCCACCGGTCACTTTGATGTTTTCCAGAATTACAACAGGTGCCAAATAGGCTGCCGCTTCGTTGGCGTGAGTTCCACCACCAAGCAAAGCCGTACCACCCGGTTTTCCGCTGTCGAACAGGTAAATTTCAGTATCACCGTTGGTGCCTTTAATGCCTGAAAAATAATCACTTAACATCCCGATTCTGGTAAGGTAGGCGCTCGGATATAATTTTTCGGGCTGATGCATTTTCCCAAATTCCATTGCAGCAATGATGCCTGCAGTGGCAGCTATTACCAGGATCGCGATCGTTGAAAAGTATTTCTTCATTTTTTCAGCCTATTTGATTTGAAGAAGTCTCATGACAAAAACCAGTAGAACCATGGCCATGGCCAACTGATTTTTCCATTTTTTCTCACTCAGAAATTCGAGGGAAATCACGAAAGTCACAAAAGCAAGAATCAGAGAATAAATAAAGTACAGCATATCAGTAAATTATAACAGCAGATTTGAAATTTCCTGTGCATAGATCAGAATGAGTATTCCAATTGTCATCGAAATGGCAATCGGTATAAGACAAATTTTGAGGATTTTGAAGTGGTTTTTTTCCTCGACGATTTGCGCTGAATAGGCGCAAAGCAATGCCGGAGGAGGCATAAGGTCTCCCAAGGCAGCCAAAAGCACCAATGCGGCAGTGACAATCAGCGTACTCTTGCCAATAAACACATACACCAACGGGACACCGATCACTGAGGCCGAAGCATACGCTGAACCCATGAAAGGCATGATACCCGCAGCAAAATACCGCAAACTTTCGGGCAGGCCTAAGGCGGTAACGGCCAGATACCCCCGTACACCGGTGAGCGCCATTATTTGTAAAAACATTCCGACACCGATCAATATTGCCATGACAGGCATCGCGCTTCTGATTGCTTTTCGGGAAACATCGATCAGCCTAACCCCTTTTTTGGTCAATAGCCCAAGAAGAGCCCCGATCATAAAAATCAATGGAACACCAAGGTGAGGTACATATTCGTGGAAACTGATTTCACCAATCAAATACAGAATGACAAAAAACAGAGGGAGATATAGTTTGATTCCGTATTTTTCACCTTCAAACCCCTTCATGTATTCCTTCACCTGTTCGATGTTGTATATTGGCAGATATCTGAATCTGAAGTACAAGGCAGTGATGATTGCAGCCGGGAATGATGCAAGCATCAAAGGGATACCAAATCCAATGTATGGCATATCCACTCCACCGCCAATGATCATGACAGGGATGCTGATAGGAGGAGCAACTTCCCCGAATACTGCCGCCATGGCAATCAGCGCGCCAACAGCAAGCCGTTGCATCCCAATTGCAATGAGAATGGGGGCTACCAAAGCTCCTGTTGTCAGTATGCAGGTAGAGGACAACCCGGTGAGCATCCCGGGAAACATGACAAAGATCGTGATGGCGATAATCAGGATTGTTGGATTTTTGTGGAAGATCTTTAGGATTCCTTTACTGATTCCTGCCAGCGCCCCGGTATCTTCCATAACCCTCATGAAGATCATGGCTGTTGAAATTATCATGATGGCTTCCATGAATCCAAATCCACCTTCAACCAGATGTCTGACAGGAATGCCATGTCCACCCGCCAATGCTCCAACTACCGCGGAGAGCATCAATGAAACTCCTGCAGGCATCTTTAAGAAAAAGACACTGATTGCAAAAGTTGATAGCATACAAATTAAAATGATTAGCTCGATGCTCATGTAGCTTGAATTAGTTGATATCATTAATCAAAATTCATGCCTATTATTTACGGTAATGATAATCAGGCAACTAAATTAAATTGTATAATTATCTGAGCTATTTGTGCGATGATTCAGCCCATCTGATTGGGATAAAATCGCTCAAATGGGTTAGTTAGGTGAAACTTGAATGATTTGCATGAACCAAAACAAAATATATGAGTATTCCCATCTGTTTAGGTATCAGGCGATATAAAATTAATTGCATTCTCTTTGTCTGACGAATAGGCTGGAATAGCCTGATTGGATAATTTTGGCTTGTTTTTTGACAGTATTTTTACAAAAAATTATACAATGGATTATAAAAAACAGCTTAAATTACTCATTTACTTAAGTTTACTTCTCCTGCCGGGATCCCTTTTTTCTCAAACGACTACCTTGGGCCTGGAATCATCAGCCACGAATGCGTTAATAGAAATATTGCCGGGAAATATGCCATTGGTTATTTCCATTCCGCATGGTGGATATCTGTTGCCGGATGAGATTCCTGAACGTCCGTGTACCAACTGTGCCAAACATCAGGACATTTTTACCATTGAAATCGGACTGGCAATACGCAATGAAATTTTCAGAAAAACCGGATTGTATCCTTATGTGATTATCAATAAGCTACATCGGACCAGGTTGGATCCAAACCGGAATATTACGGAAGCAGCGGATGGAAATAAAAATGCCGAATTGGCCTGGACCGAATTCCAAAATTCGATAGATAGTGCCAATGCAAAGGTGGTGAAAAGCTTTGGGAAAGGTCTCTATATTGACCTTCATGGACACCGGCATGCGATCGAAAGATGCGAACTTGGTTATTTGATGAGCAGTGAGGAACTCCAGTTGGATGACGACCTCCTCAATTCAGAATCATTTGTTGAATACAGCAGCATCCGGAATTTAATCGGTCACAATCAGCATTCATCTTCTTATGCCGAGTTGGTCAGAGGCAAGAACAGCCTGGGAACATTGCTTGAAAACATGGGTTATCCTTGCGTTCCAAGTCTGAAACACCCTTTCCCGAAACCGGAAGAACCGTATTTCAGCGGTGGCTATAACACGACGCGGCATGGGTCAGCGGCTGGAGGAACGATTGACGGGATTCAGATAGAACTGGATGAGAAATTAAGATCAGATGACCAAAAACGTGAACAATTGTCCATTGACCTGGCCTCAGTTCTGCTGGATTTTTTAAAGATTCACTACTTCCCTGATTTTGATTTCACCAAAGGGAAGTAATATTTTGTTCAAATAGCAAATAATCAGGTAGTCTGAGGATCATTCCGTCAAGTTCCTTTTCACAAAAACAAACACGCACAAGTCATTCTTGTGCGTGTTTATTTTTACCTTGAAGGTGGAGGATATTCAAGGCTGAAAAGGAGGAATAGCGACTTGCTAAGAAGCTTTTGGAATCAATTTGTTGATCTTGCGTTGAGGGACCAGGGATTTGGATACCTTTTCGACGACAATCTCTTTGGAAAGTTGGAATGAACCGGATTGCCTGATCGTAATGGAAGAGGATCCAATTCTCAATTGATAGTCGCCAGTTTCAGCGATCCACGAGGAGGTAGATTCATCAAATGAGGCAAGGTCCCTGGGCTCAATCGTGAATTTTATTATTTGAGATTCTCCCGGTTTCAGGAGTTTGGTTTTGCCGAAATGAATCAATGCTTCTTCTGGCTTGGCCATTTTTGCGGAGGGAGATTTCAAATAGGCCTCCACTACTTCGCGCCCTGCCACTGATCCATTGTTTTTAACTTCAATTGATGCCAAAAGTTTATCCTTAAAATTGGAAGCACTGAGTTTAAGTTGACCATATTCGAAAGTGGTGTATGACAATCCAAACCCAAATTCATAGGCAACAGGTACCTTGAATGTGGTATAGTAACGGTATCCTACAAATACATCTTCTTCATAAATTACCTCCCAGGGCGTGCGGCGCATAAAGGAAAATCCCGACAAATCGGCTGAATGATCTACAACATCAGACTTTTCGGCTACTCCCGGAAAATTATTGGCGGTGGGAGCATCCTTGTAGGAGATTGGAAAGGTGACCGCCAATTTCCCTGAAGGGTTGACTTTTCCGCTCAGTACATCAACCACCGAATTTCCGCCTTCCTGACCAGGCTGCCAGGCCAGTAAAATGGCATCCGGAATATCTCGCCAGCTTGCTGTTTCAATCACGCCCGCAATATTCAGAATCACGATCACTTTTTTCCCTTTTGCATGGAAAGCATCAGCCACATTTTTGATCATCTCTTTTTCTGTGGCGGTCAGGTAGAAGTCACCTTCCTCGGCCTTCCGGTCATAACCTTCTCCCGCATTGCGACCCAGGGTAATCAATCCAATGTCATTCTTTTCGGCTAACTTCCCGGCAAGATCAGGAGCAACAACCATTTCTGCCACGGGTTCAATTCCTCCGAGTAATACAGCAAACGGGTTTTTTGATGGTGGTGCTTTTGCCCTGGCCTCGGCAACATACTTATGGTACATCCCCTGAAGATCTTCATTGATCAGGTAACCACCGTTTTTCAATCCATCGGTCAGCGAGATCGTATAAGCCTTATTAACCGCCCCACTTCCGGTTCCCCCTGCAATAAAATCGTAGGAAGTATTTCCAAATGCTGCTACGGTTTTTACCGATGAGGCTATTGGAAGCGATTTACCGGCATTCTTAAGCAAGACCATTCCTTCACTTGCAGCCTCCCTGGTTACTGCTGCATGGGCAGTTAAATCCGGAGTATTGGAAAAATGATAGTTCTTGTAACGTGGAGATTTGAACATTATTTTCAGTATCCTGGAAATATTCTGGTCCAGAATTTTTTCGTCGAGTTGACCATCCTTGACCGCAGTGATCAAATCCTTGATTTGTTTTGGTGTGCCGGGTTGAAGCATGTCATTTCCTGCTTTCATCTGTGCCACCGGGTCTGTTCCACCTCCCCAGTCGGTCATCACATATCCTTCAAAACCCCAGTCTTTGCGAAGAATATCAGTGAGCAGGTCAGGGCTCTGTGAGGCAAAAACACCATTGATTTTATTGTAGGAAGACATGACAGTCCAGGGTTGTGCCTCTTTAACCACGATCTCAAATCCCCTCAGGTAAATTTCGCGGAGAGCGCGTTCGCTGACGATAGTGTTGACTGATAAGCGATTGGTCTCGGAATTGTTGGCGGCATAGTGTTTAACAGAGGTCCCGACGCCATTGGATTGGATGCCATTGACTATGGCGGCAGCCATTTTACCAGCTACCAGAGGATCTTCAGAATAGTATTCAAAGTTGCGGCCACAAAGCGGATCGCGCTGAATATTCAGCGCCGGAGCCAGTAAAATGTCTGATCCGTATTCTTTTACCTCATTCCCAAAGACTTGTCCCACACGGTAAACGAGTTCGGTGTCCCAGGTAGAAGCGAGTAAAGTGGCAATCGGGAAAGCCGTACAATAATAGGTTTTAACTTCCCCTTTTCGTTTGGCCTGAATCCGCACGCCGGCAGGTCCGTCAGTAAAGACCTGTGAGGTTACTCCGAGTGTTGGGAACTCAAATGAAAATCCGGATGCTCCGGGAAGATATTTGCGCAACTGATCAACTTTGTCGGAATAGGCTTTATCATTAGGGTCAGCAGGCCCGCCGAATCCCGGAGGCATTTTTGTCAGGATCGAATCAGGCAGGTCGAAATACATTCCGGTCCCTACAACAAGATGTGCCTTTTGATCCAGAGTCATTTTTGAAATGATCAGATCAATCTGACTGTTTTTTACGTTCTTTTCTGGTTCTGCTTTACTTTCAACAGATATCAAATTAAATGCTGAAAGCAGAATTGTCACATAAAGCATTGACCTAAAGCTGGATGTGTGTCTCATGAGGAATGTATTATTGTTGTTTTCCAAAATAGAAACATAAAATTAAGGTTTTTTGAATCACTTTTCAAGTTGATTCTCTACAGGCACGATGCTTGCCTGGTGTTTCTCAATTATTTTCCTCATTTCAGCGATGATTTCGGGATGCTTGTCTGCAACATTATGCTTCTCAGACGGATCAATATTTAGGTTGAAGAGCAATGGCGTATCCAGAACCGTGATAACTTCACTGCCATACTCAGGCTGGGTTCTGAAATGGGCTTTGTAATCACCTTTTCTGATGGCGAACAACTGAACATCCCGGTAATAAAATACAACATCGCGCGGATCTTTGCCGGTTCCAAACATAACCGGTGAGATATCATAACCATCATAGATCCTGTCGTTGGGAAGCGAGAAATTGGCCAGTTTGCTAAAAGTAGGCAACAGATCCATGGTAGTGGCAATGTCCATGATTACACCCGGTTTAAGCGTGCCGGGCCACCTGAAAATGGTGGGTTCTCTCATCCCTCCTTCATAGGTTCCTCCTTTGCCCCCGCTAAGCAAACCGGCAGTCCCGCCCTGATCACCAAACGATAACCAAGGGCCGTTGTCCGAAGTAAAGATGACGAAGGTATTCTCCTCCAGACCATTTTTTTTCAGTGCTGCCAGAATCTCTCCGACACTCCAGTCCAGTTCTTCAATGACATCCCCGTAGATTCCCCTCAGACTCTTATTCTCGAATTCTTTGGATCTGAACAAGGGCACATGCGGCATTGAATGCGCCAGATAGAGGAAGAAGGGTTTGTCTTTATTTTGTTGGATGAACTGAACAGACTCCTGGGTATACCTTTTTGAAATAGTAGTCTGATCAGCAGGCCGTTCAATGATCTCCGAATTTCTCATCAACGGGACATTGAAATAATCAATTTTTGGGTTGGTTACATAGGACACATAATTGGCCGCTTCTTTGACATCCATGTCATTGCTGTACGGAATTCCATAATAATAGTCAAACCCATGGGCATTGGGTGCAAACTGTGGAAGATGACCCAAATGCCATTTGCCGATACAGGCGGTAGCATAACCAACGGTTTTCAATGCAGACGCAATGGTTATCTCCTTTTCAGGCAGACCTCCGTTTGAATTGGGGAATAAAACCCTCCTTTTTTCACTGCTCATTCCGGTCCTGACCGGAAGCCTTCCTGTGAGTAAGCCTGCCCTGGAGGGAGTACATACCGGGGCAGCTACATAGAAACTGGTCCATTTTTGGCCTTCCGATGCCATCTTGTCCAGATTGGGGGTTCGAATGGTAGGATGGCCAAATACTCCCATATCTCCATATCCCATGTCATCGGCAAGGATGACAATGAAATTGGGTTTGGAGGCCATCGCTTTGCCGGCTGCAAATGTATGTTGGTGGGTTGCCAATCCGGCTGACAAGATGCCGGAAATTAACAAGATGCTCGATTGTACTTTTTTCATGACAAGAAATTTGTGACAGTTGATTAATTGGTTCCGGGTTTTTCCCAGGGAATAGCTCCGGATATTCTGATGTGCTGAGCCAGATCTGACTTAAGCGCCTTAAATTGCGGCAGGTTGATGTCCAGAGGATTTTTCTCCAATGGATCAGCTTCAATGTTGAAGAGTTGAAAGTTTTCAAAAGGAGTATTTTGCAGCAACTTATATTCACCTTTGCGAATGGCATAATAGCTCATCCCTCCGTAATTGCCGCCTTCTCTTCTCATGAAATAGATAATCCGGTTATTTTCCTCTCCGGCACTTTTTCCAAGAATTCCGGGCATTAGATTTATTCCGTCAATGGTGTGATTGACATTGATACCGGCGATTGAGCAAATTGTCGGGAAAAAATCCATGGTTAAAGCAAGTTTATCATACACTCCTTTTTTTAATGTCCCTTCCCAGACCATACAGGTTGGAACTTTGATTCCGCCTTCAAAAAACTCCTGTTTTCCCCCTCTGAGATCTCCATTCGATGCCCCGACAGGCAAATAGCCGCCATTGTCGGAAGAAAAGAAGATGATCGTATTTTCATACTGTCCGTTCTTTTTCAAGGCATCAATGACCCTGCCGATATTTTCATCAAGATGTTCGACAAGCGCGATATTCTTGGCCCGCTTTTCATCGATATTTCCTTCCCTCTTCTTCACCTTTTCCAGCCATTCTTCGGGTGGTTGAATGGGGAAATGTGGGGCATTGTAGGCCAGGTACAAAAAGAAAGGGTCTTTTTCCTTCGATTTTTCATCCACATAATTGATGGCCCAGTCTGTGAAAATATTTGTGGCATGCCCTTGCGGAGATATTTCAGTTTTGTTCATGCGCATATAATTGACACCTTCCCGGAGATGCGTATAATAGTCATCCATCATATCGCTCAGGAAACCGTGAAAGAAATCGAATCCCCTCTCATTGGGAAGATTGGGTGTTTCAAGTCCTAAATTCCATTTGCCAATCAGTGCCGTCTGGTAACCGGCTTTTTTTAACATTTCCGGAAGAGTCACTGCGGAAGGCAGGAGATATCCCCAGTTGTCTGCCTTGTTCCCTCGAACAAGTCCGGGTACGCCAACCATGTCGGGATAGCGGCCTGTCATCAGACTGGCCCTGGTTGGGGAGCAAACGGTACAACTGGCATAAAACTTTGAAAACCGCACCCCGGTCATAAAAAGCTGATCAATATTGGGGGTGTGAATATCTTTTCCTCCCTGGCATGATAGATCCCCATAACCTAGATCATCTGCTAAAATGAAGAGGACATTGGGTTTCTCAGCTTTCGTAATGGCCGGTGAACTGAAAAGTGGCAAAGTGCACAAAAGGGAAGGAATTGTCAGAATTAATTTGCTGATCATGGCGTTTGGTTTTTGGTATAGGCCGGCCTGATTTCTTTGGTCAAGGTTGAATCAAATGTCATAGCCTGTTTGTATAATTCCTGAACAATCTGCGGATTGGATTCCGCAATATTTTTCGTTTCTCCGATGTCAGACGAAAGATCATACAACCAGGGAAGAGGAGTAGTGGGTCGGGTATCCAGTAAGGCTTCCTTCACCGGTTGTTTGCCTGCCCACTTTTCGCTTGGCGCCAGAAGATGGAGTTTCCAATTTCCCTTTTTGACTGCAGCAAGTTCACCATCCCTGCCGTAATAATAAAAATAGGAGTAGGCTGAAATCGAATTTTTACCGGTTAGAAGCGGCATTATATCGTGTCCGTCAGGTTCACGGTCTTCCCTTAATTTGGCCCCTGACAGTTTGGCGAAAGTTGGCAGGAAGTCCATCATCGTAGACATTTCGTTGCAAACACTACCTGCAGCAATACGATTTGGCCAGCGAACGATAAGCGGTTCTCTGAACCCTCCCTCCCAGGTACTGCCTTTCCCCCCATGAAGAGGAGGGGCTGCGATGCCTGATGGACCGTTATCGGATGTGAATACAAGGATGGTGTTTTTTTCAACTCCATTTTCGTTGAGTATTCTTACGATTTCCCCGACCGACCAGTCCAGTTCCATAATCACATCTCCATATAGTCCCTGAAGGCTTTTCCCTTTGAATTTTTCTGACACAGCCAGAGGAACATGAGGCATAGAATGTGCCAGGTAAAGAAAGAACGGCTTGTCCTTATTCTTCCTGATAAAAGCATCAGCCTCACGCGTGTAGTCTATTGTGATCTGATCGTAGCTTACTTCCTTGTTCTTTTTGAGCAAGGTTGTATTCCGGTATAAGTCCGAAATACCATGATTTGGGCCTGGCATACCATAGTAATAGTCAAATCCCTGCGCATTGGGCATCACTTCGGGCAGCAAGCCAAGATGCCACTTTCCGATGCATCCTGTCACATACCCTTTGGATTTTAGCACCTCCGCCATTGTGACCTCCGTTGGATTGAGACCACTTTCAGAATCAGGAGAAAGAACACCCACGTGAAGACCGACTCTTTTGGGGTAACAACCTGTCATTAAGCTTGAACGCGTTGGGGTGCAAACACCTGCCGGCGCATAGAAATTGGTAAACCGAACACCTTCCGCTGCCAGTTTATCCAGGTTCGGAGTAACGATTTTGGGCGCACCATAGCAGCCAATGTCGGTATAACCCAAATCGTCGGCAAGAATGAATACGATATTTGGTTTTTTGGCTGATGATGATGCACCAAATAAGGACAACAACCCGAAGATTCCTATTCCCATGAAAGAGGCGCCACTCTGTGCCCGGAATAGCGAATAATTTGTGTGATAACTCATATCGTTGAATATTGTATCAAGGAGAATCTTCATTGATTGGTCAGGCTGATGAACCTGATTCAAAGGTCAGAAGGATGATCATGCCTTTTCCTTGAATGATAAAATTGCTGGGACGAAGTAAAATAAATAGTTGTCCTCCTCCAATGGGTGGACAACTATTTATTCAACTATTGAGCAGGTTTTCCCATCCTGATTATTTTTCTGAAAATAGGTAGAAAAATGTTACCAACCCGGATTTTGAGTCAGACTTTTATTCAAGGAAATCTCACTGTTTGGAATCGGTAGCAGGTTATAATATTCCAGATAACCATTGGGGAATTTTGTCTCGATTAAACTGCCGGTATGATCTTTAATAACAAGGGGATAGAGATCTTTGCTTATTTTCCATCTTTTAATATCAGCCCAGTAAAGACCCTCCAGCGCAAATTCGACTCTCCTTTCATTCCTGAGTTTCTGACGTGCAACTTCACGGGTTAATCCCATCGGCAACAAAGTAATTTTCACATCCGTACGTTCTGTTCTGATTCTGTTAATCAGGGCAACTGCTGCATCCACGTTTCCGTTTGTTTCAATAATTGCTTCTGCCTTCGACAGGATCACATCTGCATACCTGAGTACGATATTGTTCAAAGAGGATTGTCCGGATGGTGGCAATGCCGCTTCGGGTTCGATCCGGTATTTTCTGGTGGATAAATGCTTCAACCTGTTTCCGGGATGGTTAAATGCGCCACCGGGATAAATGTAATTTGGGAAGCGATATCCAAGAATGTAGTCACCGGGAGTCACAATTGAAAATTTCATGCGCGGATCGCGGTTTTCATAAAGTTTAGTCGGATCGACCGGCGAACCATCTATTGTTTCATAGGCAGCAACCAGGTTGTCCGTAGGTACGTAACGACTTCCTCGTGTAAAACTACCCGTACCCGTACCACAATATTGGTCAACAAATGACCCCTGTGAGTTTTCACCTGCCATGTATTGAATGTCAAAAAGAACTTCTTTGTTATTTTCGTTCTCGAGTCTGAACAATCCTGCGTAACTGGGGAACAAGGAATATTTATTCAGTGCATCAATTAACGTAATCACTTCAAGCACCTTGTCGTATTTTCCCTGGTACAAATAGGCCCTCATCTTCATTCCCAGGGCTGCTCCTTTTGTGGCTCTGCCAACAGCGGGCGCATCTGCTTTGAGTTTGCTGATTGCATCGTCGTAATCAGCAATTGCCTGATTCCATGTGGCATCGGCTGTGGCTCTCGGAATATTCCTTGCCTCTTCGGTGGTAATGGTGGATGCAATAATTGGAACACCGCCGTAAGATTCTACAAGTGTTGAATAAGCAATCCCGCGTAAAAAATGAGCCTCACCAGAGTAGGTGGCTTTCAGGTCATCACTCAACGCAACTTTATCAATCGACTCCAGCAGATAATTTGCACGGTAAATGATGCTGTAGCATCTGGTCCAACGGAAAGTGAGCATTTCTGCATCCGAAGTTAAGAGTTGTCCATTCCCGACTCTATCGATTACTCCACTCCCCCAGTTAAAGGCATTGGGTGTAGCCCCATCGAGGATTCCAAATCCAAACAAACCCTCGTTGTAAATAGATGTCTCGCGGAGAAGACCATAGACACCATTCAGCAGTAATTTGATATCCTTCTCATTTTGAGGGAAAATAGCCGAAGTGATTTTATCTTCGGGAAAAAAACTAAGATATTTATCTGCACAACTATTTGAGGTCAGCAGAAGGATAAATATCAAACAACCTGACAGTATATTTTTAAGTTTCATGGGGTTTAGAAATTAAGATTAATACCAAATGAAATGATTCTCGGTACAGGATAAAGGTTGGCGCCTGAATCAAATGTATTTCTTTCAGGGTCATAGCCTTCATAATCCTTATTAACCATTGTGAAGACATTCTGGGCATTCGCGTACAGATAGACTTTCTGAAGTGCCAGTTTGGAGGTGATTCTGTTTGGAATGGTATAACCAAATTGAATGTTTTTCAATTTGACGAAACTCATATTATGAACCCAAAAAGAAGACTCTGAATTATCCCATGTGTTGTCATATTTGATGCTTGGGATATTGGTGCCGGTATTCTGCGGAGTCCAGGCATCTCTCCATTTGGTAGATATTACCCTGTTTTCCCAGGCTACGTGGGTGAAATTGTTTTGTGTATAGGCATTCACGCCTGCGATGCCCTGTACCAATAAACTCAGGTCAAATCCTTTGTATTTGAAATTTGGAGTCAATCCAAACGTGAATTTAGGTATCGTATTGCCTAATCCCTGTTTATCGCGGTAATCCAATTTTCCATCGTTGTTGACATCTTCAAATTTCAGGTTCCCCGCTTTGGGCTTGAAGCTGTTGTTGGCCATGTGGGTAGTAGCATCCAGATCTGTCTGGTAGATGCCAACTACTTTGTAACCATACAGACTATTGTAAGAATAACCTTCTCTGATAAGATACAGCTGATCAGGTGAATCTCCTCCCCTGAATTTTGTCACCTCATTTTTGATGCTGGTTAAATTAAGCCCAATGCTAAATCCAAGTTTATCCTTGCTGCGCACCTGGTTATCATAGTTAACATCGAATTCAAATCCATTGTTCAACATTTCACCCACATTCTGATAAGGTGCTGTAAGACCACCTAAGATGAGTGGAATTGGAAGCTGTACGATAATATTCGTGGTTGTTTTCTTAAAATAGTCGGCAACAATATTGATCTTGCCTTTCATCAATCCAATATCGATACCAAAATCGAGGGTGGAGGTTGTCTCCCAGGTAATGTTTTCATCAATCAAGGAAGTGACTGCTGCACCAGGAACAAATGTGCCGGCACTGCTGTAGCTTAATCCGTTATTTTGGTCTACGACCGTCAGATAAGGCCAGTATCCTGCGATGTTCTGATTTCCCAACTGTCCCCATGATCCGCGAAGTTTAAGATTGGAAAACAAATCCAGGTCTTTAATGAGTTTTTCATCACTCATTCTCCATCCGGCTGAAAATCCGGGAAAAACGCCCCATCTTGATTCTTGTTTGAAACGGGAGGAGGCATCTGCCCGAATATTCGCTTCAAATAAATACTTGCCCATCAGCGAATAGTTAACCCGTCCAAAATAGGAGAACATCTTAACCCCATTCATGTTTCCACTTCCCTGGATGCCTGAAGTACCTGCATCTACCTGCGTCAGACCTTCTTTTGGAGGACTCGATCTTCTTGCATAGGTATTTTTGATGACCGTACTTTCCATTTGCATACCGGCAATCGCGGAAATGTCATGAGCCTGTCCGATTTTTTTATTGTAGTTAAGCGTTGCGAACAGGTTGCTGTTGATTGAATTCACGTTATTCCTGTTCATTTCCAGACCTTCCCTGTTGAAGTTTTTCGTAATCGTTTCGACACCGGTATCTGTATATCCAAAAACACTCTGATTGTATTTGTCAACCAGATTCCAGATCCCATTGGAAGCGAGGGTGGTTTTAAACATCAGGTCTTTGTATAATTTGATTTCGGCAGATGCATTGACGGAAACATAATTCTGTTCAGTCTTTGTTTTTCCATTGGCCGCATCGATCAATGGATTTCTGTTGTCATACAGAAGATTGCCCTTGTCGTCAATGGCCTGCACAGAGCCGTAACGACCATCGGCTGTATAGGGAGCGATAAATGGTGCCGAACCACTGAGCATTTCAAAGACACGACCCAGGGAACCATAGGTAATATCCGCGTATGGCTCTTCAGAAAGTCTTCTGGTATAATTCACCCGACCGCTCACTTTGAGCCATTTGTTGATGTCCGACTCTACGTTGGCCCTTATACCGTATCTTTGACTATTGGTATTTGGAACCATCCCATCCTGATCTAAGTAATTGAATGAGAGGAATGAGGATGTTTGAGCAGAACCTCCCCTAATCGATACATTGTGTTCCTGAATGGGGGCGGATTGGAACAATTCTTTGAACCAGTCTGTGTTCGGGTATTTGTATTTATTCGTTCCACTTTCAAAGGCGGAAATGACAGAAGTTGGATAAACTGCACTGGAACCTCCGTTGATCAGGGCAATATTGGATAACTTCATGCTTTCTGCACTGTTGTTGATTAAATCATATCTTTTTCCCAGGGATTGAACACCATAATAGGAATTCAGACTGATTTCCATCTTCTCGTTGGTCTTTCCGTGTTTGGTTGTAATCAGGATCACCCCGTTTGCAGCCTTGGATCCGTAAATGGCAGCACTTGCCGCATCTTTCAGAACTGACATGCTTTCGATGTCATTTGGATTTAGCTGGTCGAAGGTGCCCTCGGTACCGTCGATAATGACCAACGGATTGGAATTATTCATGGTACCCCAGCCCCGGACTCGTATCTGAGCTCCATCTGCTCCAGGCTTACCAGAATTCTGACTTACCCAAACACCTGTCACATTTCCACTTAAGGCTTGAGTCGCATTGGTAATCGGCCTGTTGGCCAATTCAGTACTGAATTTTACAGAGGAAACCGAGCCTGTCAGATTTACCTTTTTCTGAGTGCCATAGCCTACAGCCACAACTTCTTCAATCCCAATTGTTTCAGAAATCAATACAACATTGATGACGGACTGACTTCCAATCGCAATTTCCTGTTTTGTCATTCCAACAAATGAAACTATCAAAGTCCCATTGACCGGTACATTACTCAATGAAAACATCCCAGAGGCATCAGTAATGGTCCCCAGCGTTGTTCCTTTGATCACAACGCTCACTCCGGGAAGGGTTTGGCCTGTATCATCAGTTACTTTACCCGACACAGTTTTCTGCTGATCTCCGGGTAAATGGACATTCAGTTTAGTGTCCGTTTTTTCAATTAAAATCAGTTTATTGTCCAATTCTTTGAAAGAATAGGGTAGCCCGGTAAGCGCATTGTCCAGAATATTACCAACCGTCTCTTCTTCAACATCAATAGAGATACGTTGATTCACATTTACATCATCGTTGTTGTAAAAGAACCGGTAGTTACTGCTCTTTTCGATTTGCTGGAACAATTCCTGCAGGGTCGAATTTTTTAATTTCAGGCTCATCGTTTGTGACCAAACCGATGCACTCGTTGGAAGAGACAGAATCAGAATCAAATAGCATGTTAGTCTCATAATTAAAAAATGCTTTTTTAGCTGTCCACGTTGGAGAATGGACAAGACAATTCCATTAATTTTCATAAATTTGCTTGCTTTTAAAGTTAAACTTCAGTTTAATTTTGCCTAAAGGGAAGTGTTGGTAGCACTTCCTTTTTTTTCTCTACATCCTTTTGTTCATTTGTTAATATTTAGTTTTCAACGGTTAAAATAGAATCGAAGATCGGCAAAGCCAATACCCACCTAACCATTTACAGTCAGAGTGAATATTTTCTCCCGGGTATCTCCTGATTTGTTTGCTAACATTCATAATGTATGCAGAATCAGTTTACAAAAGAATCTACAAAATGCATTACGCACAATAAGTATTAATACTTATAATCGAATGGTACTTCTACTCTAGCTAAGAGACTTATTTCTATTTTTTTACTGGTAGCCGAACCTTCTTCGGGGTTCTTAATCACATTTTTTCATCTGCTCCCGGATTCACCGGATGTTATTCCTATTATAGTTCTTCGTCCTTTTGATTTGAAAACCCCGCAATGGATTTTATTTCAATGAACTTAGATGGCAGTTTTGGTTTTTATAATAATCTGGTTTCCCTGAATCTTGCAACTGACATATTTCGAGAGTTCAAAATAGGATATTACCTCCAAAATACTCTCTCTTTCCAGTGTGCCGGTAAATTTCCGGTGCCTGACACGTTCATCGGCAAAGACAATGTCGACATCAAACCAACGTTCAAGTTTAGGTTCGAGTTCTTCCAGCGATTCATTCCTGAAAACCAACCGGCCTTTCTTCCAATCAATTTCCGAAGAGATATCAGCCAATTTGTTTAGGGTCATCTTTTTGGTTTCCTTGTCGAAAATTAGTTTTTCATTGGGCTTGATGATTCGTTCTTCGTTATTGCCCGAAAACTGAAGACTGCCTTCAGCCAAGGTTGTGGAAACATATTTTTCCTCAGGATAGGCCTTCACATTGAATTGCGTTCCTAAAACTTTAATTTCAACATCTGACGTCCTGATCCGGAAGGGATGATCTTTATCCTTCGAAACCGAAAAATAGGCTTCTCCCTCCAAAGTTACATTTCTCCCGCCATACTTGAAATCTGAATTAAAAGAGATCTTACTCCCTGAATTTAACCACACCCTTGAACTGTCTGGCAATAAGACATTCGATTTATCACCATAAGCGCAACATATCGTAGTCATGGACTGTTTTGGTGTATTTCGGGTTCCGAAAAAGTAGCTCAATGGTAGTGAGAGTACCAAAATTATTATAGCAGCATATTTAACGAGAAACCTGATCATCTGATTCTCTTTTTTAGGTCGGATAGCAGCTTGTCGAATATGATCCCTGAATTGCTGAATTGCCTTGTCCAAGTTATATTGATCGGCATTGTTTTGCACACCGGTACTTAACCAGATGTCTCGCAGATCACTGTAAAGTTTTCTGTTTTCAACAGATTTTTCAAGCCATTCAGCAATTTTAATCTTTTCGTTGGTATCAGCTTCACCTGAAAACAGTCGGAGGATAAGAGTATGAATCGATTCTTGGGTTTCCATATTTTTTATTTCACTAACTAGATGCATGAATCAAAAAAACCCTGTATCCCAGTTTGAAAGTTTTACATTGATTACATGATTACGCATACTGTTGAATGTGGTGTATCAAGCGGAATATGCTTTTTGATTAAGATGTTCTGTGATCTTGAATGTAGGGAAAGGATGTAAAGAATAAACGGCAAGAAGAAGTTTAGGAAGATGGTTGTGATCCATCCGGGGAATCTCAGTTCAGCCAAAGAAAGATCAAAAAGGAGGGGATCAGATTTTTTAATCTCTCCCGCAGATTAATCGTTGCTTTTGAAAGGTGCATTTCGACGGTTTTAACTGATAAGCCCATCATTTGCGCAATTTCCCTGATCTTTTTCCCATCCTGTCTTTTTAGCCGGAATGCCTTTTGTTGTTGGGGTGGAAGCTGGCTCATTGCTTTCTCGATTTCAAGTGAGAAATCTGTCATCAGCAGGCTCTTCTCTTCAATTTCTTCAACTGTCTCAACAAAACCGATATTGTTGAATTGCGTATCCTGGAAATATAATTCCAATTTGTTCTCACTCTTCAGCTTCCTTACATAATTAAGTGAATTGTTGCATACAGCCTGAAACAGATAAGACTTAATGGAGCTATGGATAATGATTGAACTCCTGTTTTCCCAAATTTTCAAAAAAGTCTCAGAAACTATTTCTTCTGCAATATCCTTGCGACCGACGTATCTTCGGGAATAAGCACACAGACCTACATAATACTCCTTAAACAAGAAGATATAGGTCTCTTCATCACCAATAAAAAAGCCATGGAGAAGGTTGGCAGGTATAAATTCAGTGCTCATCTCCTCCAAAGGTATAATTTATTGATGAATTTTGGAAGAGAATGTCGATGAAAATGAGACCATTGTTATTTGCACTTAGAAGATGGATTCAATTCATTTAACGGCTGTGGCAGCATCCTCTGTCAGGGGTTATCAGGAAAGGACGCGCCAATGATTTTGCCTGAAGGGCAAATTTGTTTGAATGACAACATAAAAAATAGACACATCACAAATTATTTTGTAAATCAATTGTCATAT
>JBAXUL010000031.1:0-38373 GCA_037129695.1 Prolixibacteraceae bacterium | reverse complement strand
GCAAGAAATATTGTTTTGTTTTTTACTTTGCGTCACTTTGCGAGCTTTGCGCGACACAACTTTGTGGTATAATTTTCACCACGAAGGAAGCACAAAGGATTTAGTCCACTAAGTAATGAGCAAGAAATATTGTTTTGTTTTTTACTTTGCGTCACTTTGCGAGCTTTGCGCGACCCGGCTTTCCGAATTCCCGAAACCCGGGAATCAGAATCTGCGGCATTTAAATGATCTCGTAACTTAAGTCCCTGCCGGAAGACAGAAAATACACACAAAAAGAGGAAGGAGCACATTTTTAAAGCGCTCCTTCCTCTTTTTTATCCCTATTGGATGTTATACCAACATCAATTTATCTTTAGTTTATTTGCCTTCTATCCATTTGATGATCTTCTCTTCATCAGGAAGTTCTTTGGGAAAGGCAACATCCGCGAGCTGGCCTTTTTCGTCAATCAGAAACTTCTGGAAGTTCCATTGCACGGGTGCATCTACCAATTTGTTTTCAGATTTGTTGGTCAGCCATTTGTACAATGGGTCGATATCATCTCCTTTGACAGAAATTTTTGACATCATTGGGAACGTGACACCATAGTTTTTGACGCAGAACGCTTTGATTTCAGAATTTGTACCCGGTTCCTGTGCCGCAAAATTGTTGGCAGGGAAACCTACGATGACAAAATTCTTGTCCTTGTACCGATCGTAAAGCTTTTGCAAAATGGCATATTGGGGTGTTAGTCCGCATTTGGAGGCTGTGTTGACAACCATAACTTTTTTACCCTTCAGGCTGGAAAGATCGAAAGTCTGGCCGTCCAGTGAGGTGGCCTTGAAATCATACAAAACTTTGGTTTGGGCTGTAATAGTTCCAAGAGAAAAGACAAGACAGAGTGAAATGATTATTGTTTTCATGGTGGATACGAAATTTAATTGATAATATCCTCATTATACGGGCACGACGCAGCGATGTTACCAATTCCTCCTTGAAGGATTTTTGCCGTTTTTACTACAATCAATGTTCAGTGGTTGATAACTTCTTCAGTCGGCTGGTTGGCGACAAACTTTTTTCGCTTATTTTTGGGGGACTTTTAGGTCAAAATTCTGCATGGAACATTACATCGTATCAGCCCGGAAATATCGTCCCGACACCTTTACTACAGTGGTCGGTCAACCGTCCATTACTTCAACGCTGAAGAATGCCATCCGGAGCAATCACCTGGCTCACGCCTATTTGTTCTGCGGTCCGCGAGGAGTTGGCAAAACAACTTCTGCCAGAATTTTCGCCAAAACCATCAATTGCCTGAATCTTTCATCCGATTCTGAACCATGCAACCAATGTGAGTCTTGTGTTTCGTTTGGAGAGAACCGTTCCTACAATATTCATGAACTCGATGCTGCTTCCAATAATTCGGTGGAAGATATCCGTTTACTGGTCGATAAAGTGCGCATACCTCCTCAAATTGGAAAATACAGCGTATACATCATCGATGAGGTACACATGCTCTCATCAGCGGCTTTCAACGCTTTTTTGAAAACGTTGGAGGAGCCTCCTGCACATGCCATTTTTATCCTGGCAACCACCGAGAAACACAAAATTATCCCGACCATACTTTCCCGATGCCAGATTTATGATTTCAACAGAATAAGCATTTCTGACATCGAAAAGCACTTGCTGGAAGTAGCCGGGAAAGAGAAAGTAACCATTGAACCCGAAGCCTTGAATGTGATTGCGCAGAAGGCCGACGGTGCCATGCGTGATGCCCTCTCCATCTTCGACCAGGTTGTAAGTTTCTGTGGAGATCAAGTTACTTACCAGGATACCATTGCCAACCTGAATGTGCTCGACTACGATTATTATTTCAAGTTGACTGAAGGATATATTGCCGGGGATGTTGCCGGTAATTTAATGATTTTCAATGAAATACTTTCAAAGGGTTTCAATGCGCACCATTTCATCATCGGGATGTCTCAACATTTTCGTGACCTGCTGATTTCCAGGGATACTGTTACTTTACCTTTATTGGAAGTTGGTGGCGAGATTAAAGAGCGTTACAGGAAACAGGCCGCACAGTGTTCAGAGGAATTTCTGACTGCCGCACTAATCATTGCCTCTGATTGTGATATTCAGTATAAAAATTCCTCCAACCAGCGCTTCCTGGTGGAACTTGCCTTGATAAGGAGCTCCCAGTTGATGGAGCAGTTAAAAAAAAAACAATTGACGAAGCCGTAAACTCCCTTTGGTTTTTGCCTGTTTTCAATTCAATTGCCGCGTCTGCTCCAATCAAATCCAATCCTGTTTCCGATAAAGTTCCCATCAAAGAGATGACGAAAATGGATCAGCCTCTCAATTTGCAACAGGAATCAGCAAAAAAACCTGTTGGCACAATTACTGATACTGAACGAAGGACCAGGCGCCTCCACAATGAAAATTTATCTACACCTTCCATTTCCGGAATGTTGAAAGGAAATGACCTGGCCAACATTTCAGAACCTCACCCTCACGGTCACAAAGGACAAGAAATTGTCAGGGAGGATTCGTTTGATGCGGAACAATTGAGAGCAGTCTGGAAGGATTTTGCCGACCAGGTTGATGCAGCCCAGCTAAAATCGGCACTTTCGGTCAGAGAGCCCGAACTACTTGATAATTTTCGCGTGGAATACAACCTCGACAATGATGTTCAGCAAAAGCGAATTGTTCTGGATTTGAAATCGAAATTATTGGGTCATCTTCAGAAATCACTTAACAATGACCTGATTACCATCGAATTTAATGTGACTGAAAATCTGCAAGAGATTATGAACAAGCCCTATACAGATCAGGAGAAGTTTAATTCGCTGGTGGCTAAATATCCTGCATTGGGTGTAATGAAAAACAGATTTGGGCTGGATTTCGAATAAATATTTCTGGTTTTCTATTTTTTAAATTGCCCGTATCTTGTTACTCATCCATTATTTTGTACTTTTATCGCTCTGAAAAATAAAAGGAATCATAATTAGATATATATGCAAAAAATTAAAGTACTTAACCCTGTTGTAGAACTTGACGGGGATGAAATGACCAGGATTATCTGGAAAATGATCAGAGAGCAATTGATTTTGCCTTATCTGGATTTGGACATCAAATATTATGACCTCGGTATCGAATACCGGGATCAAACAGATGATCAGGTCACGGTAGATGCCGCAATTGCCATCAAAAAATACAAAGTGGGAATCAAATGTGCCACCATCACACCTGATGAGGCACGCGTAAAGGAGTTTGGACTCAAGAAAATGTGGAAATCACCCAATGGTACCATCCGGAACATCCTCGATGGAACCATCTTCCGCGAACCGATCGTGGTTGAAAACGTTCCTCGTCTTGTGCCACAATGGACAGCTCCCATTATGATTGGTCGTCACGCTTTTGGCGACCAGTACCGGGCAACAGACATCGTTGTGGACCGCCCTGGAAAATTGACGCTTTCCTTCCAATCTGATGATGGTACCATCAGCGATGTACACGATGTGTTTCATTTTGACGGTCCGGGTGTTGCTTTGGCGATGTACAATACAGAAGAATCTATCCGCGGATTTGCCCATAGCTGTTTCAAGATGGCTTTGACAAAAAAGTGGCCACTTTACTTGTCCACCAAAAACACCATTCTGAAAAAATACGATGGTTTCTTCAAAGACATTTTCGAAGAAATTTTCCTAAGCGATTACAAGTCCGATTTTGACCAGGCAGGAATTACCTACGAACACCGACTGATCGACGATATGGTGGCTTCAGCTTTAAAATGGAATGGAAATTTCATTTGGGCATGTAAGAATTATGATGGTGACGTTCAGTCTGACACAGTGGCACAGGGTTTTGGATCTTTGGGACTGATGACTTCTGTTTTATTGACGCCTGATGGCGGTACTATCGAGGCGGAAGCTGCACATGGAACAGTGACACGTCACTACCGCGAATACCAGAAGGGCCGTCCAACCTCCACCAATCCGATTGCCTCCATCTTTGCATGGACTCGAGGGCTGGATTTCAGAGGTAAACTGGATGACAATCAGCCTTTGAGAGATTTTGCCGCGTTACTCGAAAAAGTTTGTATTGACACAGTTGAATCCGGAAAAATGACCAAGGATCTGGCGCTGTCTATTTATGGCGATAAGCTTACTTCCGACAATTATCTGACGACTGAAAAGTTTATGGAAGCATTGATCGAAGAGCTTAACCAAAGGATGTCGTGATTCTTAGTGTCTAAGAAGAATTTGAGCGACCGATAATTGCTGGAATTTAATGACAATCAAATTTTAAAGTTATGTTGAAAAAATCGATAGAAGTAGCAGTAAATCAGCAGATTAATGCTGAATTTCATTCCGCCTACCTTTATTTGTCGATGTCATCCTATTTTCAATCTGTCGGAATGGCAGGTTGTGCCAACTGGATGAAGGTACAATACCAGGAGGAGCTGGCTCATGCCACTCATTTCTTTGATTATGTACTGGAAAGGGGAGGACGGGTTGTCCTTGCACCCATCGCAGAGGTACCCGTAGATTTCAAGAATGTGATGAACGTTTTTGAAGAGACTTTGAAACATGAGGTTGAAGTGACTGGCCTGATCAATAACTTGATGGACATAGCCATTGCAGAAAGTGATCATGCCACCAAGAGTTTTCTTCAATGGTTTGTAGATGAGCAGGTTGAGGAAGAAGCAAATGTAGAACAGATACTGAACAACCTGAAGCTGATCAACGGAGAAGGCCAGGGCTTGTTGATGCTGGATCGTGAAATGCAGACAAGGGTATACGTTAATCCGTTCCCCGGCAAAGCCTGAATCCGTTCCATTTTTCCGGTTTGGATCACATACACATAGATAGGGTCGAATCCACAAATATTTGGTATAATATTTGTGGATTCGCATTTAAGGTTATACCTGCAAGTTTTTGGAACCCGTTTGGTTTTCTGAACCTGACGGGTTTTTAATGGTTGGATATTTCGTTCGTTGCAACATTTCAATTACCTTTGCAATAGTATCGTTTTAAGAACAAGAAAGTAATACGAAAATATTGATATGTCAATTTTTGGAAATTTATTAAAGGGTCTTCTTGGTAACAAATCGGACAGGGATATTAAGGAAATTTCACCTGTCATTGTTTTGATCAAGGAAGAATATAGCAGGATAACAGGTTTCACCAACGACGAACTTCGTGCAGAAACTGTCAGGATCAAAAAGTTAGTTTCCGATTTCATCAAGGAGGAAGAAGATGAAATTGCCGCCTTGAAAGAGCGGGCCGAAAGTGGAGAAATGCCGATTGAAGAGGGTGAAAAACTTTACAACCGGGTTGATAAGCTTGAAGAGATCATCACTAAAAAAATTGAGGAGATTCTCCTGAAGATCCTCCCAACTGCATTTGCCATTGTCAAGGATACGGCACGCCGCTTCTTTGAAAACCCTGAAGTGATTGTTTCGGTTACTGATTTTGATCGTGAACTGGCGGCTACTAAAGATTTTGTTACCATCGACGGAGAAAAGGCCATCTTCAAAAATAGCTGGATCGCCGGTGGTACCGTTCAGACATGGAACATGGTTCATTATGATGTTCAGCTGATTGGTGGTTATGTTCTTCATACGGGTAAGATTTCGGAGATGGCAACCGGCGAGGGTAAAACACTGGTGGCAACTCTGCCGGTATTTTTAAATGCATTGGCAGGCAGAGGTGTACACATAGTTACCGTCAACGACTATCTGGCCAAACGTGACTCGGAGTGGATGGGACCTATGTACGAATTTCATGGTATCTCGGTAGATTGTATCGACAAGCATCAGCCCAATTCCATCGAACGCCGCAAGGCATACAACGCTGACATCACTTTTGGTACCAACAACGAATTTGGTTTTGACTACCTGCGTGACAATATGGCTACCGAACCGGCTGATCTGGTACAACGTAAGCACCATTATGCCATCGTGGATGAGGTCGACTCCGTTTTAATTGATGATGCCCGTACGCCGCTCATTATCTCCGGACCTGTTCCCAAAGGTGAGAATCAACTCTTTGATGTTTTAAAAGGGCCTGTTGAGCAATTGGTGAAGACCCAGAGGGAACTTGTGAACCAACTTTTGGTTGAAGCCAAGAAAAAAATTAGTTCCAGCAACAAGGATGAGGCTGAAGATGGTGCCATGGCTTTGCTGCGTGCCTACAAAGGATTGCCAAAATACAAGCCATTGATCCGATTCATAAGTGAAGAGGGCAACAAGGCCAAGATGTTGAAACTGGAGAATTTCTACATGGCTGATAACAGCAAAAACATGCATCTGGTGACGGATGAACTCTATTTCATCATTGAAGAAAAACAAAACTCGGTTGAACTGACCGACAAAGGGATTGATATTCTTTCCCATAACAATTCTGATTCGGGCTTCTTTATTTTGCCCGACGTAGGCGCTAATATCGCTGATATACAGAATGATAAAATTCTTTCAGATCAGGATAAGATTGAAAGAAAAGACCAGTTGATGCAAGATTTTGCCATCAAGTCGGAAAGGGTTCATACGGTGAACCAACTGCTGAAGGCCTATACCATGTTTGAAAAAGACATTGAATATGTTTTGATTGAGAACAAGGTTAAAATCGTTGATGAACAAACCGGTCGTATCATGGAAGGCCGGCGTTATTCTGACGGGCTGCATCAGGCGATTGAGGCCAAGGAAAGAGTAGTGGTGGAAGCTGCTACCCAGACGTTCGCCACCATCACGTTGCAGAACTATTTCAGAATGTACCATAAGCTTGCTGGTATGACCGGTACTGCGGAAACGGAGGCTGGTGAATTATGGGATATTTACAAACTGGAAGTCGTGGTTATTCCTACCAATCAATCAATAACCAGGAAAGATTATGAAGATTTGGTGTACAAAACCAAAAATGAAAAATACAAGGCGATCATTGATGAGATCGTGAGACTCAATAAAATTGGCAGACCAACCCTTGTTGGTACAACTTCTGTTGAAATATCCGAGCTGCTTAGCAGGATGTTGCAAATGAGGGGTATCAAGCACCAGGTTTTGAATGCCAAATTGCACCAGCGTGAAGCGGATATTGTGGCTGAAGCCGGTAAATTGGGTACTGTTACCATAGCCACCAACATGGCTGGACGTGGTACGGACATCAAGCTCACTCCCGAGACTCGCGGCCTTGGTGGCTTGGCCATCATTGGTACCGAAAGGCACGATTCACGTCGTGTCGACCGTCAGTTGCGCGGCCGTTCCGGTCGTCAGGGAGACCCGGGTACTTCTCAGTTCTTCGTTTCATTGGAAGATGATTTGATGCGGTTGTTCTCATCCGACAGGATTGTTGGTATCATGGACCGTCTTGGACTCAAGGAAGGCGAAGTTATCCAGCATTCAATGATTTCCAAATCCATAGAACGGGCGCAGAAAAAAGTAGAGGAGAACAATTTCGGCATTCGTAAGCGACTATTGGAATATGATGACGTGATGAACTCCCAACGTGAAGTCATTTACAAGAAGAGACGTCATGCTCTGTTTGGAGAGCGAATTGAAGTGGATATCCTGAACATGATCTATGACATGGGCGAAATGCTTACTCAGGAACACCAACCCAATGGACAAGATGCTTATGAAGATTACCGCATCGAATTGATCAAGGCTTTGTCACTGGATTGTCCGGTAAGTTTAGATGAGTTTACCAAAATGAATGTGGATGATATTACAGACAAGGTTTATCGCGCGTCCATTGATAATTTCACCCGTAAATCTCAGGCGATTTCACGGCAGGCATGGCCGGTGGTGAAAAATGTTTATGAAACGAAGGCTCATATTTACAACAATATCGTTGTGCCAATCACAGATGGTCACCGGTTGTTCAACATTGTTACCAACCTTGAGAAAGCTTACAAAACCCAAGGGGTCGATCTGGTTAAATCCTACGAAAAACAGGTTATTCTGGCCACCATCGATGAACATTGGAAGGAAAACCTGAGAGAACTGGATGAATTGAGAACTTCGGTTCAGAATGCTTCCTATGAACAAAAAGATCCTTTGTTGATTTATAAACTTGAATCGTTCAACCTTTTCAAGGCCATGATGGAACAGGTGAACAGGGGAGTCGTTTCTACCCTGATGAAAGGTCAGATTCCGATCAGCGAGCCTGATCAGGTGAAAGAAGCCCCTGTGGCAAGACGCAAAGAAGATAGATCGCAATACCGTGAAGAGAAGATGGAAGCATCAGGTCATTCAGGAGAGCATCATGAAGAGCAAAAAGCACCACAGCCAATCCGACATGCGCCAAAAGTTGGACGCAACGAACCTTGTCCCTGCGGAAGTGGCAAGAAGTTCAAAAATTGTCATGGACACGAATAAATGAGGAGTTATGTGTTATGAGTTATATGATATAACCCTAACTCATAAATCTCTGTCAGTCTTAATAATATATTAGCAGCAAATGATAACAATGAACACGCTATTATCCATTCACTGGAACGTTAGTCCGGAGTTTTTTAGCCTCGGACCCATCTCCGTCCGTTGGTATGGTTTGATGTTTGCCCTCGGTTTTCTGGCAGGATATCAGATCATGTTCAAGATGTTCAAATTTGAAAACTCCAACACTGAATGGCTGGATAAGCTTTTTATTTATACGATCATTGCTACAATTGTAGGTGCCAGGCTGGGACATGTATTTTTTTACGGATGGAGCTATTACTCACAACACCTGCTCGAAATAATTTTACCAATTACCAAGGGAGAGACCGGATATAAGTTCGTTGGTTACCAGGGATTAGCGAGCCATGGTGGAGCTTTAGGTATTGTTCTGGCTATTTACTTCTATTCTAAAAAAGTCACCAAAAGACCTTTGCTCTGGACGCTTGACCGACTCATTATTCCTACAGCACTGGTAGGTGCAATGATTCGTACAGGGAATCTGATGAATTCTGAGATATACGGTGTCGCCACCAATCTGCCCTGGGGTTTTATTTTTGAACGTAACCATGAAACCCTCGCCAAACATCCGACTCAAATTTATGAGGCATTGGGATACCTGGTTGTTTTTGTTACCTCCTTGTTGATGTTCTATAAATCGAAGGATCTGAAAGACAGAACCGGATTCATGATCGGATATGGGTTCTTTGGCATATTCATCACCCGTTTCCTGGTTGAGTTTATCAAGGAAGATCAGGAAGCTTTCGAAGCGGGGATGGCCCTCAATATGGGGCAAATATTAAGCATTCCATTTATTTTGGCAGGAGGATACATGATGTACCGGGCTATAAAGAATGCTCCGGTCATATACAAGTCCTGAATTTGAATAGATTGACTGTTAGGCTTCCTGAATGATTTTCAATGTTGGTGGAATATTATTTTCCGGGATTTCTTTTTGAATTACCCTTACAGATTTGTTGACACTAACTCCCATTGAATAGGGGGGTATGGACTCCAAAATGCACTACTTTTCCTCTAAGTGAGTGCAATATTCCTTTCGATTTCGGAAGTTTCCACCTCCACTAATACCACAACTCAGTTTTCTCCCTTTTCCGATTAGGCCAGCCGGTATTAATCCTCCTAAATCCGTTTCTCAATGCATTTAATTCGTCATCGGACAACCTGCAATTCTGTTGGTACACTCAACGGCCATCTTTTCTTTGCCTATATTGATTGAATCTGTATGAAGAGTATCAATTAAAAAGTTCGAAATCATCGCCGAAAAATGCAACAGGTCGCCATGAGTAATGGCGATTGATAAGCAATTTCTATCCGTAACAACATAAGCCAAATCAAATATATTGTTATGCAATTGTCTTATAATTAGATAAATAAATGGGTGAATGTGTAGAATATCAACAGTGTATAAAAAATATACACACAGATTAAATATCAGATATTCAGAGCAATACATTGAATATCCATTATATGTGTTTAATTTATCAACACATTGTATTGTTCATAATTGAAACAGAGTAAGTATAAATATCTGTTTATCAATAATATACAACAAATATATATATATGGCACAGTTATTGATTTGACTGCTGCGGATGTTGAAGATAAATTCCAACACCAATGCAAAATTTAGTCAACTTTTATAATCTCTGCCATGAAAAACATTTCAATTTTACTCATCGGATTGTCACTTACCATGTACATCGGTACAGCCTTTGCTCAAAGCAGGTCAGATAATCCAACTAAGGAACCGGCAACTCAATCCGGAACTCAATCCGTAAAAGTTACTAGTTCTCCTGAATTGTACCAGTTGGCACAGGATTGGGTCAATGATTATAAAAAATTAAACCCTTCAGTTAACATTGTTATTGACAGAGTAGGAGATAGCAATGAGAAAAATATCGATCATTTAACACTTGTTTCAGATCCTAATTCCTTAATCGGTTTCGATCAGTCAAACTGGCAAATGGTCATAGGAAGGGACGTAATTGTCCCGGTCGTGAATGTAAGGAATCCAATGCTGGATCTCATTTACAAGCATGGCATTTCAGCACAGAAATTTTCTTTTCTTTTCAACGAAACAACAAAAAGGAATTGGGCAGCAATGTTGCCGGACGGGCTTAATGCTCAGGTGCAGTTATTTGTCGCGGATAACAAGGAAATAATTTCCGCTTTGGGTGAATTCGCCAAAACAACAGTTAGTTTGACCAATGCAAATTTGGTCACTGGGGCACAAAATGTCCTTGCATCAGTTGAGAAAGATAACATGGCTATCGGATTTTGCACACTCAATGATTTGAAAGCCTACAACAGTGCTGCCGGAAATGAGAATATCAGACTTCTTCCTATCGACAAAAACGGAAATGGCAGAATAGATAGCTTCGAGAATATTTATAAAAATATAGAAGAATTCACACATGGTGTTTGGATCGGTAAATATCCCGTTTCACTTTGCGAAAATATTTATGCAGTTTCTGCAGCGAAGCCTGCCAATGAAGGCGAACTTGCATTTCTTGTGTGGATTCTTTCTGAAGGACAAAGTAGGTTGAATATAAATGGTTTCTGCGAGTTGGCAAGCAGTGAAAAGCAATCCGCCACAGTCGCTTTACTTAATATTGGAACCAACGATTTGAAGCCATTGACATTGGCCTCTTCTCCTAAGACCTGGCCTGTTTTGCTTGTCGTATTTGCACTCGCAGGCTTGTTTGTTTCCTTTTATTATTACAGTAGTAAAAGAGCTAAGACTACTGTTCCGGAACAGGAAATTCAGGTAGCTCCTTTTATGATTGAACATGCAATGGATGTTCCCAAAGGACTTTATTTCGACAAAACCCATACCTGGGCTTTCATGGAACAAGATGGAAACGTCAGAATCGGCATTGACGATTTTCTGCAACACATAACCGGAAAACTGACCAAGATCAGAATGAAAGAAGCCGGTGAAAAGGTGCGCAAAGGTGAAACAATCATGACAATCATCCGGGAAGGTAAACAATTGAATATATATGCACCGATTTCAGGAACAATTCTGGCACACAATGAATCACTTCAGGTAGACTCAGCCATCGTTAATTCCTCTCCTTTCTTCAAAGGATGGGTTTACCAGATAGAACCTAAAAATTGGTTAAGGGAAATACAATTCATGTTCATGGGTGAAAAATATACAGACTGGTTGCGTGATGAATTTGTCAGACTCAAAGATTTTATCGCTGCTTCCGTTCGGACTGACCAGATGGTCTATGCACATGTCGTTCTGCAGGATGGTGGGGAATTAACCGACAACGTGCTTGCAGATATGGGTCCGGAAGTATGGGAAGATTTCCAAACCCGATTTATTGATACCTCCAGGTAATAAGTGGTCAAGTAAATCAAATTAATTAATTAATTAATCTTTATAATACATTTATCATGGGTTTTGATCGCCGTAATTTTTTTAAGACCATCGGTGTTGCAGGAGTCACGCTCGCAGTTGGAAAAAGTTTTGGTTCCGTTACTACAAAAGATAATGTCGTTGAATTTCAGGCCATGCTTTATGATTCGACCCGTTGTTTGGGTTGTCTCGCCTGCGAACGGGTTTGTGCAAAAGCGCATAATCTCCCGGAGCCTCCGGAAGTAATTAAAGCCGGAGTTGTTCGCAAAACAACAGAAACACAACGTCTTGCAATCAATAACAACATAACATCCAAAGGAGAGGTATATACCAGAAAATCATGCATGCATTGCAACGAACCGGCGTGTACTGCCGCCTGCCTGACCGAGGCCATGTACAAGACCAAAGAAGGTCCGGTGATCTGGAGAGAAAGTAAATGTATGGGTTGCAGATATTGCATGGTATCCTGCCCCTTTGATGTCCCAAAATTTGAATTTCACAGTGCCAACCCCAAAATTCAGAAATGTGACCTCTGTTACGATAGAATCAAGGAAGGTAAAATTCCGGCTTGTGCGGAAGCTTGTCCTGGTGATGCCCTGACATTTGGTACACGCCGGGAATTGATCGCCGAAGCAAGAAAAAGAATCTTTGAAAATCCAAAGGATTATATCAATCAAATATACGGGGAAGAGGTAGCCGGTGGCACCGGACTCTTGTATCTTTCCTCCGCACCATTTAGCGAACAGGGTTTTAATCCTAAAATCCAAAATTCATCCTATCCGGCTTTGACAAAGGGATTTCTATACAGTGTGCCTTCTGTTGATGTCCTTTTGCCACCGCTATTACTGGGAATCTATGCAGCAACTAAAAATAACCACTCCAAAGAAGAAGACAATGACTAATAAGGCACAAACTACGTTTCAAGACAACGACGGCAATTCAATATTGAAATTTCTCAGGAGTGAACTCAAGCCAAAGGCTAAGATTCTGACTCCATTTAATATCATCTCTTTTCCAATCGTTCTGTTGGGATTGGTATTGATAGTGATCAGATTCTGGAAAGGACTGGGCGCAATTACCAATCTTACTCAGGAAGTCCCCTGGGGTTTGTGGATTGGATTCGATGTGGTCACCGGTGTGGCTTTTGCCGGAGGCGCTTATGTGGTCACTTTCATGGTTTATATTCTGAACATGAAAGAATATCGTCCGATCGTCAGGGTAACCGTATTGAACGGGTTTTTGGCCTATGCATTCTATACCGGGGCTTTGCTTCTTGATCTAGGCAAACCCTGGAATGTGGTCAATCCGATTATTGGCAACAATTTTGGGACCAGTTCTGTACTATTTTTAGTTGCATGGCATTTTTTACTTTATATGCTGGCCGAATTGATTGAGTTTTCACCTGCCATCGCTGAATGGCTGGGAGCAAAACGTGCAACAAAAATTCTATCGGGAATGACGATTGGGGCCGTCATCTTTGGAATTACGCTTTCCTCATTGCACCAATCTGGTCTTGGAGCCCTATATCTGATGGCCAAGGATAAGATTCACCCGCTCTGGTATTCTGAATTTATACCGGTGCTGTTTTTAGTTTCGAGCGTTTTTGCTGGACTTTCAATGGTTATTTTTGAAGGTTCTATCAGTCATAAAGTTTTTTACAACCAAATGAGTGAAAAGAATATTAAATCCCAGGATGGGATTATCCACGGGATGGCAAAGATTTGCGCGGTTGCCATGTTTGCCTATTTCTTCCTGCAGTTCCTCGTTTTCCTCCATGACAGGAACTGGGAATATCTGAATACTCCTATGGGCTATTGGTTTTTAATGGAAATGATCGGTTTCGTATTTATCCCAATGATGCTATTTTTCTACAGTTACAGAAACAATAACATTTTCCTGATCAGACTTGCTGCAATATTGACTATGATAGGGGTAATTCTAAACAGACTCAATGTCACAGTAATCGGTTTCAGATGGGATGCGGCTACACACTATGTTCCTTCATGGATGGAAGTGGTTGTGACTTTCGCCGTCATCTTTACAGAAATTTGGATTTTCAGATGGGTCATACGCAGGATGCCGGTGCTCAGGGAATCACCTGCATGGGCGAAGCATGATCATGAATAAATAATAATTCAAACAGATTCAAACAAATTGATGTTTAAATATTTAACAGAATAACTTAAAAATTTAAATTATGGACGGATTTACTTACAACAACATTTTTGAAACCAAAGGGATCGAATATGTGGCTATTGTCGTATTCTTTGCTATCCTGATACCTTTCTGGATTGTACTTAACAGACAAGTTAAAGTGACCAAAATGCTTCAAAAAAAGCTGGGAATTCTTACTGCCAAGGCATTGAGGATTCCTCAGGGGATTTTCTTCAACAAAGACCATACCTGGGCTCATTTGGATAAGGCAGGATTGGCCAGGGTAGGCATGGATGATTTTCTATTGCACCTTATTGGAAATGTGACAGTTAAAAGGATGAAAAAACCTGGCGATGCTATTCAGAAAGGTGATTTTTTGGCTGAAATTGAGCATGAAGGTATCTCGTTGAAAATTTATTCGCCGATTTCCGGTGAAATTGTATCCAATAACCAGCAATTAATCGAAAATCCTGGATTGCTCAATGAGGATCCCTATTTGAAAGGATGGATGTATAAAATTAAACCATCCAGATGGATCGCAGAGACCAGCTCATTTTACCTCGCAGATGAAGCAACCAACTGGTCGGCAAAGGAAATTGAAAGGTTCAAGGATTTTCTTGCCAACTCAGTGAAACGTTACTCAGACGACCCATCACACCTGGTTTTACAGGATGGAGGTGAACTGATCGATCATCCGCTTTCTGAGATGCCTGCAGAGGTATGGCAGGATTTTCAGCACACTTTTCTTGGAATTAAATCAAAATATCCTCATTTCAGAGGTTTGGGAAAACAGGAAATTGGATGTGATTAATTCTGATATATACTGAATCATACAAAAGTAGAACAATAATTAGCGTGATTGAAAGTTTTTGTTCAGGAAGCGGTGTGCAATGTACATCGCTTCTATTTTGAATATCAGTCATTTAGGCATAAAAATAGAAGACTGTAAAAAAAATCAACAAAATTGAACTTTTGAACGGTTTTTTAAAATATTGGCCTTAACTTAGCATCTCCAACACATGATGCACGATTTAATTGTGTTACCCGGTTTTCTTTTCGTTACGGGATTATAGCTCTTATTAACAAGTAGATATGAAAAAAATGGGGTGGAGAAAAAAAATGTCGGAAAATACTTATGTGGGAGGACCAATTTATAGTGGTTACGTTAAATTTCGTTCCTCCATTTATGGCAGAGTCGTAATCATCATAACCATTTCCTCCTTTTTTCTTTTTTTGTCATTTGGTATCATCTTCAGGTCCGTCAATGAAGAATACATGAAGTCGGTCATACAGGAGAATGGAAACAACATTGGATTCATTGTTCAGGGAGCATTGTATCGTTCCATGCTAGAAAATGACAAGACTTCTCTACAGGGCACCCTGGATGTAATCAATACCATGTCGGGCATTGATGATGTTAATTTGTATGATGAACAGAATAATCTGGTCTATTCGTCCATCGTCAACGATACAATCAACCATGGAGATCCGGACTGTATGAGGTGCCACAATAATTTCAATTCGATGTTTTCCTACAAGGAAAAATCATACAAAATTATCGATGTGAACAGCGAATGCAGTATGAATCACAACAATAACAACTGCAGGCACCTGATGATCAAGTCTCCCATCTTAAACAGACCATCCTGCTCAACCAGTTCATGTCATGCACATAGTCCCAATGAAGAGGTATTGGGATCCCTAATCATCAAAATGCCGCTAAGAGGCTTGGACCTTGCCCTAAAGGATTCGACCACCAATTACTTTTTGCTGGCTTCTTTTCTGACTGTACTGCTCATACTGTTCCTGTTCTTTTTTACCCGCAAAAAAATTAAAGACCCATTGAATGCCATCATCCAAGCCAGTGAAGCAGTCGCAAAGGGTGACCGGAGTACGCGACTGGAAATTAAACCCCACCAGCTATCTGACATGAGAATGGTTTCTTATGCATTCAACGATATGCTTGACAACCTTCAGAGTGCAACCAACGAATTGCGCAACTGGTCTCAGCAGCTTGAATACAAAGTACAAAAAAAGTCGGAGGAATTAGGACAAGCTCAGAAAGAGTTGATCCATGTGGAAAGAATCGCTTCGCTGGGTAAATTATCACTCTCTGTGGCTCATGAGATCAACAATCCATTGTCCGGAATACTGATTTATGCGAAGCTCATTCAGAAGCAACTTGGAAGTCAGGATATTGAGCCAGTAAGAAAAGAGATGATGCTGAAAAATTTGAAACTGATCGAAAACGAAACCAAGCGATGTGGGGATATCGTCAAGGGATTGCTTGATTTTTCCAGAAAAGATCAGGATGGTTTCGAATCCAAACATCTTCAGGACATACTGCTGGACACTTACGAACTGATGACGCATCCCATGAAAATTGCCAACGTCAGCTTTTTATCCGACTTTTCTGCCAAACACGATCTGATTCATTGCAGTCCGAACCAGATCAAGCAGGCATGCATCGGAATTCTTGTCAATGCCTCGGAAGCGGTATCAGAAAACGGTGAGGTAATTTTTAAAACTTCTAACCCTGATGAAGATCACATCCGGATTGAGATTTCCGACAACGGGGTTGGAATTTCAGAGGAAGATATACCACATATATTTGAGCCTTTCTTTTCCACCAAGGAGAATGTGAGTGGGATTGGATTGGGATTGGCAATTGTTCACGGAATCGTTCAGAATCACAAGGGAAAACTTGATGTTAAATCCGAAAGAGGAAAAGGAACGATGATTTCAATCACCTTACCATTGTTAAAAAATCAATAAGAGACACCATGGTCAAAAAAGTATCAATTCTGATTGTTGATGACGAAGATTCTGTAAGGGATTCTTTGTACAACTGGTTCATAGAAGATGGTTATCGTGTAGAATGTGCTGAGAATGCCAAAACGGCATTATCAATCCTTCAATCCGATAATTTTGACATCGTTCTGGCAGACATAAAAATGCCTGGAATGGATGGATTGGAGATGTTAAAGAGAATCAAATCTCTGAGAAAAGACTCCATCGTTATTGTGATGACCGCCTTTGCCACGGTTGATACTGCTGTTCAGGCATTGAAAGACGGTGCTTATGATTACGTAACCAAGCCTTTTGATCCGGATGATCTTTCGCACCTGATCCGCAATGCATCGCGACAGATCGCATTGGTTGAAGAAAATGAAATTCTGAAGGACAGGGTAGTTTCGCTCGAAAATGTAGATGATATAGTTGGGAACAGTGTATCGATGCAGATGGTGTTCCACGAAATAGAAAGCGTGGCCAATTCGAATGCCTCAGTTATTATTACCGGAGAGAGTGGAACAGGTAAAGAGCTTGTTGCTAAGGCAATACATGCCAATTCGCCCAGAAGATTCTTTCCAATGGTTAGTGTTCATTGCGGAGCTCTCACAGAAAGTTTGCTGGAAAGTGAGCTTTTCGGTCACGAAAAGGGAGCTTTTACCGGTGCTGTGTACAATCGGAAAGGAAGATTTGAAATGGCCGACAGCGGCACCATTTTCCTGGATGAAATTGCCACCATTTCTCCCAAGATGCAGGTTGAACTTCTAAGGGTACTTGAAACGAAAAGTTTTGTCAGGGTGGGTGGAAATAAGGAAATCAGTTCCGATTTCAGGGTCATCTGCGCTACCAACCGAGATTTGAAAGGTATGGTTGAGAAAGGGTTATTTCGCGAGGATCTTTTCTACAGGCTCAATGTAGTGAACATCCACGTTCCGCCGTTGCGCGACAGGACCGAAGATATCCCCATGCTCGTTGACTATTTCATTAAAAAATACTGCGTTTCGATGAACAAGGCACTGATGACCATTGATTCATCTGCTTTGAAAAGGATGGAGGAGTATTCATTCCCGGGTAACATCAGGGAACTGGAAAATATGATTGAAAGGGCTATTGTTGTCGGAAACGGGAAAAAAATTACAGCCAAGGATCTGCCATTGTGGAAGGAAACAGTCACGCCGTCCTTTGAAAGTATGGATGATTTGGGAAAAAAACACATCTACCAGATTCTGAACAAATACACTTGGAATATTTCAGCATCAGCAAAAGCACTGAAAATGGACAGGGTTACGCTCTACAATAAAATTAAAAAATACGGATTGAAGCCGCCAAAATGAAGGAGCATATAGATTGATTTTCTGTTGGTTGAAAGTCTCATGCCAATTTTAAAACTCTGATTTTTTACTAGTTAGAATGAACCCAAAGAATTCTCATTTTTTTTTGGGATTTCCATTTAAAGATAGTCGTGAATGAATCTGGAAAATATCACCTTAATCTCTTTTGGGTATTTTGAGAAAGAACTTCTCGAGATGATTGTCCAGGACGTCGGAAAGGAATTTAAACTTCCTGTTAAGACAAGGGAGGGTTATTTGGATTTGAGCGAGTTTTTCAATTCTGCAAGGCGGCAATACGATGGGTTCAATCTATTGAAGGAAATTGATGCTAAGTTTGCTTCTGATTCAGCGAAGACCATCGGATTATTTGATGCAGATCTTTTTATTCCAATCTTAACCTATATTTTCGGACAAGCGTACCTGAACGGTCGAGCAGGTATCGCATCCATATACAGGCTCAGGAATGAGCGATACGGATTAAAGCGGGATGACAGAATACTTGTGGATCGGTTTCGGAAAGAGGTCATTCACGAACTGGGACATTCATTTGGTTTGATTCATTGCCACGACTCTGGTTGTGTAATGCAATCGAGTACCTACGTGGAGGATATCGACCAAAAAAGTCATCATCTTTGCGTGCAATGCAAAGGTCAGCTCGGAATTTGAGAATTCCGAGCTGAATGTAGCTCCTCCCTGATCGCATTTCAATCAAAAAGCAATATCACTAAGGCATCCTGCTAAGGCCTTCCCACTTCACTTTCCAGGTACCATCCTTTGGAAAGCCCGGATTTTCTGTCTCACAACCGTCATAGCCGGCACACATCAGTGCCACTGCAGAAAGAACTCCACCGTTGCCGGGTAGATAAAGCCTTAACCGCTTGTCCTGGTAATTGTGACCATTGTCCAGGTAGGTGTTGGTTTGAATGTTCATAAAAAGGGCATCAACTGCTTTGTCGGGACGTCCCAAACGGGTTGCAGTCATGGAGGTTAACGGGAAATCCCATCCCCAGGTCTTTTGCCAGTTCCAGTGATCCCACACGTAACTGAAAGTTGCATCCATGGTTTTTTTGTTGACAACTCTCGAGGAGGGCAAGACACCTAATGCACCAAACACTGCCGGATGGTCTGAAATGTATGGAAGATTTTTGTAAGTATCCTGCGCACTTTCAGCCGAGAGATACAGGCCGTCTTTCTGAGCCAGCACTGCCAGTTTTTCGATGATATCGTCCCATTGTCTGTTTCGAACCATTCCCAACCTGATACGCCACTGCTGGGCAGTGCTCATTCCCCAATGCCAGTATGCCAGTTCGTAGGGTGAGTTGAAGGTTACTTCAGGTCGCATCGTCTCTTGTGCCGGAATGATGCCTACGAGGTTATACCGGTTCTTATCCGGATCATATTTGACAAATGAGGCCATAAAGTCGGCCGTTTCAAATACCAGCTGCTTGTATTTTTCAAGGTAGTCGTTGTTGTGGTAGTTGCGGTAACATTGTTCTGCGAAATAGATGATATGCGGTTGCTGCCAGATCAGGAAGGAACCCACTCCGGAAGGCGCCTCAATACCTGTTGTATCTGTCATTTTCATCCATCGGGCGCCTTTAAATCCTTGTCTCCGGGCAATTTTTTGAGCTTCAGGCAATACATCACGGTACCATCCAAGGCTTTTTTCAAGCAGATCGATTCTGTTCCATAGCGCGAAATGGGCAGCATGCCACCAATGCATCTCTAAGTGGAATTTACCATACCAGCTGTTGTAAGTCAGACCGGTTTCCTGAGGAGGGAAATCACCTGCACACTGAACGGCCATCAGGTACTGAGACAGGATAACACGTCTTTCGAGTTCATCCGCCCTTTTGTCGGTACTTCCGGAGAAATCTACAGCCCCGCCTCGGTTCCAGAAATAGCTCCATTTCGCTTCATTGCATTTGGAGGTTTGCAGGAAATCAGGCAATTGGTTTGATCTTTTCTCCCGGGAAAAGAGACAGCAAATTTCAATGCTTTTTCCTTTGGGTGAAAGTTCGAAGTGATGTGCCGTTTTTGCATCCATTTTTGCTGTTCCCTTCCAGTCCACTTTGGCGTAATATTGGGTTGCATCCAAAGTTCGTTCAAAAATCACTGAATTTTCAGTTGTCGAAGTAGCGATGGTCTTGTGTTTGTCAGGGTCGCTCCAGTTGTATGCTCCGTCCATGAAATTTGCTGAAGGGTAAGGGAAATCAAATTTCACTTTCAACCTGCCGGCGTCAATTAGCGGAGAAGTAATTCGGGATGAGATCATGTCCTGGTCAGGATGGCAAATTGTGGTTACTTCCACGGGGATACCCTCCACCTTGAATGTACTTTGTATTTCACCTTTCCACACGTTTAACCGGTTGCTTAGATCGGTTATGTCGTTGATTGTCATGTCTGAACCGTCCTTCATTTTGATGCCAAGCCCAATGATTCCCAGATGCAAACGGTGCGCATTGGCTCGAAAATATTCGCCGGCTTCCTGTGCGCGCTTTGGTTCTTTTAACTGAACGGCGTAGGGTTCCGGATGCCCGCGAAAATTAAAATCTTTCAAACTCTCCTCAGGTTTGAAGCCATTGTTATTGGGGAAATCATGCCAACCCCATTGCGATTGGGTTTCCAGAGGTATTCCATTTTCATAAATGGAAGGAAATGTTTGCAATCCTGTCGCATCTGCTGTAAAGGCAAAATTGCCGTTTCCAACCGTGAGGGAGGCCAATGTATCCACTTTACTGATGATTACTTGATGTCTGTTTACAATGGCTTTTCTGTTTATATCTCCACGAAAATCTGTCTTGTAGCTGACCGTTTTCCTAAAATATCTGACAATTGGAATTTTTTGTTGTTTGATCTCTTGAACTGCAAGTTCTGCAACTTTGTATGCTCCCAGCGGATTCAGATGGGTATTATCAGTCTTCCCGTAAGGATCCAGTTTGCTGACTCCGGGTTCAAAAATCATGTAGAGTGCTTTAGATCCTTCAACGCCCATTTCTCCGATCAGTTTTTCTGTGGATACATTGAGATCAAGAACCGGTACTTTGTATTCAGTTCCGATTTTCCTGATGACTGCAGGATAATCGCCCAGTGTATTGACGGGGTTACCCAAAGAATCAAATGATCTCCTGACAATGGATGTGCAAAGAATCGGAATGGCTCCCTTTTCCCTTGTTTCCAGAATATACCTTACGATATTGTCGCGGTAGGTGGTATGGGCATCTGTTTTACGGGCAATATCAGGTTTTGAATCATTGTGCCCAAACTGAATGAAGACGTAATCGTCTTTTTGCAAAACATCGAGGACACTTTTCCACAAACCTTCCTCCATAAAGCTTTTTGAACTTCTTCCATTCTTGGCTCTGTTGTCAATTACCAATGAATTTTCATCGAAAAATTGCGGAAGCACCTGGCACCATCCACGCTCAGGATTATTTTTTGTGGTGTCTTTGTTCGCCATCGTGGAGTCTCCAATGGTGAAAATGGTAATTTTCTTTTTTGCAGGAGAGAAACCTGTCAATGAAAAAAGAAGACAAATAATCAAGAGCAGACGTAAGTTTTTCATGGGAGTTATATTTCGGTTCAATATACTTTCGTAATCGGCATTTAGCTTTTGCCTTCTACCTAATTGAAGATTGTGTCGATCTTTACTTTTGCTTTTAGCCTTTTGCCTTTATTTAAGGTACTTATCGAACCAGTCCGAAAAGGTGACCAGGTAATTCATGATATCCGGCCACGCCTTATGCGTTCCACCTTGTTTGATCATCAATTCGCAAGGGACATTCATTTCCTTCATTTTCTGGATGAAGGAGGTCGATTGCTGCAATGGAATTAACTCGTCCATGTCACCGTGCGCGATCAAAGTTGGAGCCGACTGTTCGGTAATATGATAGATAGGGGAGATCTGCCTTCCAATTTCCAGCAATTTGGCCTGGTCGGTGATGAGTTCAAAGTGCCTTTCCTGTCTGTTCCATACACCGAATTCAAATGCTGCCCGGTAGTCTGAAAGTTGTCCGGTTCCCAGCGAAACGACGCCCTCCTTTCCAAAATTCAGAAAGTCGGTGGGAGGGAAAAAACAGGCCACTGCCTGAACATTTCCGGCAACCCGATCGACGGGATCCTTTGCATTGGCATCCGTCTCGGAGCCGGTAGTGCCCATCATCAGCGAGAGGTAACCCCCGGAAGAGGCTCCGGTAATTCCAAGTTTGTTGGGTTCAATATTGTATTTGGACGCATTGTACCGGATGAACCTGACAGCCCGGTGCAGGTCTGAAACTATTTCAATGTTGTTGTATTTCGGGGCAGATCCGTGGCATACTTCAAAAACGGTATATCCTTTCATCAGATAGGGTTGTGCGATCGTGGCAGACCATTCGAGCGCCATGTCGTAATTGGACTGCAAACCTGCACTGATGGCCAGTATAATGCCCCTGTTGTTGGATTTTCCTTGCGGTGTCAGCACCATCATGGTAAGGGCCATGCCGTTTTTCCTACCATAAATGACCTCATCCATGTGGCCTGCTGCATTCTCTTTTGGCTGTGAAAAAGCCGGAACCAGCAATAAAAGGAATAAAACTGAAATAAGAATTCTTTGCATGTTAAATAGTTTGGAAGTCCCGGTTGGAGGGATAATTAGCTACAAATATATAAGATTTGTTCTAACACGAATCGTCTTTTACGAGGAAAAGAACCGCTATTTTCAATCTCAGAATTCCGAAGTAAAATGAAATTTGATTTTGGGGAAATCGCGTTGCGCCATATCCAGAATAAAGGAAGAATCAGCAAGAAAAACATCCCTTCCTTGTTTGTCTGTTGCCATCTTGTTGTATTTCCTTTTCTTGAAATCATCGATAACCGCTCTGTCTTCACTCTCAATCCAGCAGGCTTTATGAAGTGAAATGGATTCCCAGCGGCATTTGGCATTGTATTCGTGCTCAAGCCTGTACTCAATCACCTCAAACTGAAGTGCGCCGACGGTTCCGATGATTTTCCTTCCATTCAGCTGGCTTGTAAACAACTGTGCAACACCTTCATCCATTAATTGATCAACTCCCTTGGCCAGTTGTTTGGACCTCATTGGATCCGCATTTTCAATGTAGCGGAATATTTCGGGTGAAAAGGAGGGTATTCCTTTGTAATGGAGGATTTCTCCTTCCGTCACAGTATCTCCAATCACAAAATTGCCGGTGTCAGGCAAACCAATGATATCACCGGGAAACGCATTTTCAATGACCTCTTTCTTGTCTGCCATGAAGGCAGTCGGACTGGAATATTTGAAGGTTTTCGCCAGACGGATATGTCTGTAGTTTTTGTTTCTTTCGAACATGCCGGAACATATCTTGACAAACGCGATCCTGCTGCGGTGATTGGGATCAATGTTGGCGTGGATTTTAAATACAAATCCGGTAAATGTCTCTTCTTCCGGACGAACCAATCGTTCTTCGGCTTTTTTTGGTCGGGGAGAAGGTGCGAGTTTAACGAAGGTGTCGAGCAGTTCCCTTACCCCGAAATTATAGAGTGCGCTTCCAAAAAATACAGGAGCAAGTTCGCCGTCAAGGTATTGATAATGATCAAAATCAGGATAGATTCCTTCCACCATTTCAAGATCCTCCCGAAGTACAATTGCATCATTTCCGATAATCTTGTCGAGGTGAGGATCGTTCAGGTTTTCAAACCTGATTCCTTTTTCAATATCGGTTATACTTGGATTAAACAGACTCAGACTGCTGTCAAAAATATTGTATACCCCTTTGAATTCGGGACCGTTGTTGATGGGCCAGCTTAAAGGTCTGACCTTGATCATCAGTTGTTTTTCAATGTCATCCAATAGGTCGAAAGTATCACCAGAAGGACGGTCCATTTTGTTGATGAAGACGATAACGGGTGTTTTCCTCATCCTGCAGACACTCATCAGTTTTTCGGTCTGTGGTTCAACGCCTTTGGCAGCATCAATGACGATGATTACGCTGTCCACGGCTGTCAGGGTGCGAAAAGTATCTTCCTGGAAATCCTGGTGGCCGGGTGTGTCAAGGATATTGATCTTGTAACCACTATATTCGAAACCCATTACAGAAGTGGCCACTGATATACCTCGCTGGCGTTCAATCTCCATAAAGTCGGAGGTTGCGCCTTTTTTAATTTTGTTGCTTTTGACCGCACCTGCGACATGAATGGCACCACCAAAAAGCAGTAATTTCTCTGTTAGTGTAGTTTTTCCCGCATCGGGGTGACTGACAATACCAAATGTTCTGCGACGCAGAATTTCTTCCTTAAGACCCATTGTTTCAATTTAAGTGGCAAATTTAGTTTAAATTAGTGAAAAACCCTTTGGATTTTGAGAAGCCTTTCGAAGGGTTTGATCAGGACAATAACTTACGGTTCCTGGGCTTGGACATCACTGAGCGTGCCGAAGTGCCGAAAGGCTGACTAGTAAGATATGATTGAAATCAATGATGGAATAGGATACCTTTTTGCATTCGTTTTAAAAGACACAAATAATAAAGAGGCTAAAAGTCATGATTAACCTTTTAGCCTCTTTATTATTATTTGTTACCAAAGACCTAAACCTTAGATATTTAGGTAGGATCAATGGTTTCCAGGTTCAAGGAGCATTAAATCTGCTTTGTACTTCAAACTCCAAAATCGAAAATTAGGATTCGATGATCACGATCTTCTCAATTTCATCGCCCTGACGGATTGCATCAATTACTTCCAATCCTTCATAAACTTTTCCGAAACAAGTGTGGTTGCGGTCGAGATGAGCCGTGTTGTTCCTGCTGTGACAGACAAAGAACTGGGAACCACCGGTGTTCCTGCCTGCATGTGCCATCGACAATACTCCGCGGTCGTGGTACTGGTTACCACCATCCAGTTCACATTTAATATTGTATCCCGGTCCACCGGCTCCTGTACCATTAGGACAACCACCCTGGATCACAAAATCCGGTATCACCCTGTGAAAGGTAAGTCCATCATAAAATCCTTCCCTGGAGAGTTTGACAAAGTTGGCGACTGTACCCGGAGTGTCATTTTCGAAGAAATTGACTTTCATAATACCCTTAGCTGTATGAATCTCTGCTTGTAACATAATTTGAATTTTTTGTTTTTGCAAAGATATCTCTTTCCGAAAGATATCTCTTCCATTTAATTTATATTTGTCGGATATTCTTACTTATAGAGCTGAAGATCTTAAGCAGAATAGCCATATAAATGATTAGAAACGATCAAACCATTAAGATGATCCGTCAGTGTGGATCCATTATTGCCTTATTTGCATTGCTTTTCCTGAGCGGTGGATGCGGTGTTTCCCATCAGTCAAGAATGGCGGCAACTACTTTTGACAATGGGGAATATTACAAAAGTATTGCTGCTTACCGTAATGTTTACACCAAAACGAAAGGCAGGGACAAGAAAGCTGCCATCCAACTCAAGATCGCCGAAGCATTTTACAGGATCGGACAATACCGTCAGGCCGAAAGTTATTTTAAGAGTGCCATTTACAATGATCCATCTGATCAGACCATCCTATTGAGGTATGCAGAAGTGTTGCGCGCCAATGGGAAATATGACGAAGCCATCAAAAACTATCAAAGGTTTCTCAAAACCAACGCCAAAGACGAACGTGCACTTAATGGAATAATTTCCTGCAACAGTTGTAAGGATATGGTGAAAAATCAGTCCCAGTACCTGATCGCAAATCTGAAGGACATCAATTCACGCTTTTCAGATTATGGCGCTGTTTATCCGGGTTTGATAACTACCGAACTGGTGTTTACCTCAGCGAGGGATGATGCAACAGGGAAGAAAAAAAGTCAGGTTACAGGTGAGTACAATGCGGATATCTATCGCTCCGTATTCAATGCGGAGAAAAAAAGATGGGATACTCCCAGACGGATCGATGAGGCACTCATGGTAGATACCGGCGACGATGAAGGTGCTCCCTGTTTCGATAAAACCGGCAACACACTTTATTTTACCCGATCCGTTTCGGACAAGGGGAAAGAGCCTAAAGTGGAAATTTACCAGTCCGACCTCGTGAGTGGAAGCTGGAGCAGACCAATAAAAATGAGCATTGGGAATGACAGCTTGCTTGCTGCCCATCCTTCGGTAAACATGAGCGGGGATAAATTGTACTTTACTTCAGGCAGGGTAGGCGGTTTTGGCGGTAATGATATCTGGATGGCCGAAAAAACCGGTGAAAACAAATGGGGTGAACCCCGCAATCTTGGTCCTCAGATTAATACTTCCGGGAATGAAATGTTTCCTTTCATCCGGGAAAACGGCGAACTCTATTTTTCTTCCGATTCGCGCGTAGGATTGGGAGGGCTGGATATTTTCAGGGCAAAACCCACTGAAAACAATCAGTGGAAAGTCGAAAACATGGGGGCTCCGATTAATTCTGCCGGAGATGACTTCGCCATTTCCTTTTATCCGGGAGAGGAGAGGGGTTTGTTCTCGAGTTTCCGCGAAGGCAGCAGAGGTGATGATGTCTACTCATTTGAGTTACCTCCGAAAACGTACGGTGTCGAAGGCAAACTATACAACAAGGAAACCGGTGAACCCATCGAGACAGCTTCCGTCCGGCTTATCGGAACCGATGGCACACAACTTCGAATGAAATCTGAAAATGCATCCTTCAAATTCAAACTGAAACCTGGGGTTGAATATCTGGTAACGGCCTTTAAAAAAGGATTTTTGAATGCCAAGTCTTATATCTCGACTATGGGTATGGACCAGGGAAAGAGTTTTTCAGTCAGGTTGGATCTAACCCCAGTCGATCAACCCATTAAAATTGATAATATTTTTTACGAGTTCGGAAAGTGGGATCTTTTGCCCGAATCTGTTGCCTCATTGGATACCCTGGTCTCCTTATTGAAAGAGAATCCTACTGTCGCTATTGAGCTCATGGCCCATACAGATTGCAGGGGTAACGATGCTGATAATCTGATTTTGTCGCAGAAAAGGGCACAATCCGTAGCGGATTATCTGATTTCAAAGGGAATTCAGCAGGCACGGCTTGCGGCCAAAGGTTATGGAGCCAAAGTATCCAAAATAGTGGATGCCAAAGTGGTCAAAACCTATCCTTTCCTGAAGAAGGGACAAATCCTGAGTTGTAAGTTCATCGAAGCATTGAAGAATCCTGATGACCGTGAGGTATGCCACCAGCTCAACCGAAGATCAGAATTCAAAGTAGTCTCTTCTGAATACAGGGAAAAGTACAAGGAATGAAAGGTCAATAACGGAAATTATTGATGTGTTAAATTTCAATTAATCAGAATTTTAAAGCCGATTTTGATTTTTGATTTCACAATTCATTATTTTGGGCTTAAGCTATTCCTTACTCAGTTTTCACCGATCAACTTTACTTAATCTGCTATGACAAAAAATTACTAATTTCGCGCCATAGTTATGAATACCGACCAACGATATATTCGCAGAGGGGTTTCCGCTTCCAAAGAAGATGTTCACCAGGCAATCAAAAACCTTGATAAAGGCTTGTTTCCAAAGGCATTTTGTAAAATCGTGCCCGATATTCTGGGTGGAGATCCGCTTTTTTGCAACGTCATGCACGCCGACGGAGCGGGTACAAAATCTGCACTTGCTTACCTCTACTGGAAAGAGACCGGAGATCTGAGTGTCTGGAAGGGAATTGCGCAGGATGCGGTGGTGATGAATCTGGATGACTTGATTTGTGTTGGAGCGGTCGAAAATATTTTACTCTCCTCCACCATTGGGAGGAACAAACAACTGATTCCCGGAGAGGTAATTTCAGCCATTATCAACGGAACCGAAGAATTTTGCGCAGAAATGCGGGACCTCGGAATTTCTATTTTTCCCACCGGGGGCGAAACAGCTGATGTAGGTGATCTGGTCAGAACAATCATTGTTGATTCGACAGTTACCTGCCGGATGAAAAGATCGGATGTGATTTCGGCTGATCGGATTCGCCCGGGAAATGTCATTGTGGGTCTTGCCTCCAACGGACAGGCTTCCTATGAAAAATCCTACAACGGCGGAATGGGAAGCAATGGGCTCACTTCTGCCAGACATGATGTTTTTTCCAAATATCTTGCAGCACAGTACCCTGAAAGTTTTGATCCATCCTTGCCTGGAGAGCTTGTTTATTCAGGCAATCTGCGCCTGACTGACCTGATCGCTTCCATTGGAATTGACGCAGGAAAGATGGTGCTATCACCCACACGAACCTATGCGCCGGTGGTTAAAAAATTATTGGATTCCTGCCGGGAAAATATCTTTGGAATCATTCACTGCTCAGGCGGTGCACAAACTAAGGTGCTCCATTTTGTTGAAGACGTTCATGTCATTAAGGATAACCTTTTTGAAATACCTGAACTTTTCAGGGTTATTCAGGAACAAAGCGGAACAGACTGGCACGAGATGTACAAAGTATTTAACATGGGACATCGGCTCGAAGTATATGCAGATCAGGATGTTGCAGAAGACATCATCTCCATTTCCCGTTCGTTCGGGATTGATGCACAAATCATTGGCCATGTTGAACCCGGCAAAGGGAAAATGGTTACCATTACCACGCCTTTCGGCACCTTTGAATATTAGCTTCGCCAATTTCAGTCATTCTGAGTACACTGTGTACTTCAGGCAATTTTCCCGAAAAATAAAATACACACATTATATCCTATGTCAGACAATTCACTGTTGGAAAAATACGAAGGAATCAAGATTCGCTTTGACGAAGTTAGTCAGCAAATCTCAGATCCGGATATCATGAAGGACATGAAACGATATGTCAAACTGAATCAGGAATACAAGCAACTGGATGCCCTGGTTCAATCTTTCACCCGATACAATAATTATTTGCAAAATATTGCTGAAGCCAAAGAAATCCTTGAAAATGAAACAGACGAGGATTTGCGGGAGATGGCTCGCGAGGAAATGGAGGAGGGTACCCAAAAAATAACTGCCTTCGAAGATGAAATTAAAATGTTATTGGTGCCCGCCGATCCTGAAGACAGTAAAAACGCCATACTCGAGATTCGTGGAGGAACCGGCGGGGATGAAGCTGCCATTTTTGCCGGCGATCTTTTCAGGATGTATTCAAAGTTTTGTGACAGGATGGGCTGGAAACTGGAGGTGACCAATACTTCGGAAGGAACCTCAGGAGGCTACAAAGAACTGGTGGCCAAAGTTACAGGAAAAGATGTCTACGGATTACTGAAATATGAATCAGGTGTTCACCGGGTTCAGCGAGTACCCCAGACGGAGACACAGGGCCGGATCCATACGTCGGCATCCACTGTCGCAATTTTACCCGAAGCCGAAGAGTTTGATATCGATTTAAGAGATAGCGACATCCGCAAAGACACCTATTGCTCCTCCGGTCCGGGAGGACAGAGTGTAAACACCACTTATTCGGCCATCCGGTTGACCCACATACCTACCGGGATTGTGGTAACCTGTCAGGATGAGAAATCCCAGATCAAGAATCTGGCCAAAGCAATGTCGGAGTTGCGCACCCGAATCTACAATATGGAGCACCAGAAATACCTGGATGAGATCGCTTCCAAACGCAAAACAATGGTTTCCACAGGCGACAGATCCGCAAAGATCAGAACCTACAATTATCCCCAGGGTCGTATGACCGATCACCGCATCGGATTGACTTTGTACAACCTGCCTGCCATCATGGATGGAGATATCATCGAAATTATTGAAAAATTGAGGTACGAGGAGAACGTTGAACGGCTGAAGGAAACAGAACTATAAATCAATTTAAATTATGAACAGATCTGAACTTTTCGAACAAATCAAAAAGAAACAATCCTTCCTGTGTGTCGGATTGGACACAGATATTCAGAAGATACCGGCTTTTCTGCTGGACACTTCGGACCCTCAGTTCTATTTTAACCAGATGATCATTGACGCAACTGCGCCCTATACCGTTGCCTACAAGCCCAATCTGGCATTTTACGAGTCGAATGGTCTGGATGGATGGAACAGTCTTGAAAAAACGGTTCATTATCTGCGTGAAAAATATCCTGAAATTTTTCTGATTGCCGATGCCAAAAGAGGGGATATCGGCAATACTTCAGCCATGTATGCCCGTACTTTTTTTGAAACCTATAACTTCGATGCAGTAACCATCGCACCCTATATGGGAGAGGATTCTGTGAAACCATTTTTGGGTTATCCCGATAAGTGGGTCATACTTTTGGCACTAACTTCCAACAAGGGAGCCAGCGACTTTCAATTTATGTCTGACCAATCCGGGGAAAAACTCTTTGAAAAAGTGCTGCGAACTTCGCAAAAATGGGGTGGCGATGAAAATATGATGTATGTGGTAGGTGCTACGAAGGCTGAAGAGTTAGCAGGTATCAGGGAAATTGTTCCGGAACATTTTTTGCTGGTCCCGGGAGTAGGTGCTCAGGGAGGTAGTCTGAGCGAAGTGTCAAAATACGGAATGAACAACCATTGTGGATTATTGGTCAACTCTTCACGCGCCATTTTATACGCTTCCTCCGACCTTGATTTTGCTGAAAAAGCCGGACAAGCTGCTTTGGAAACACAAATTGAGATGAAAAATCTGCTTCGGGAGAAGGGTTTAATCTGATTTTGAGATCAGAAAATTCAACCTCTTAATCAGTTCATTACAACCCGTCGAACAAGGCGATTTTCTTAATCTTGTTCAAAATGAAAACGTTACTGAATGTTAAAAATTGTTTAGGTGCCGTTTTTTTGAGGAGAATAATTACTTTTGTAAGGATTTTGTATTTAATTTAGATCGTATGATTGGTAAAATGTTGACTTTGATTCTGGCTTGTGTCCTTCTTTTTGAAGGAGACATCCTCGGGGCAAACCCACAACAGAAAAAGGAGAAATCCAAGACATATCCCTATTTGGCGTATCTTCCAAACGGGTACAAAGAGTCTATAGGTAAGGAATGGCCTTTGATCATTTATCTTCACGGTAGTTCATGTAAGGGAAGTAATCTGGAAAGACTGAAAAAATACGGTCCTCCGTTTTATCTGGATCGTGGTATGCAGGTTGATGCCATCGTGATTTCCCCACAGTGCCCTTCCAATCGTAATTGGGTATATGGCGACTGGTTTGAATCCTTTTATTCAGAGATTATTACGAAATATCATGTTGATCCGTCCCGAGTTTATTTGACTGGAATGAGTCTTGGCGGTTTCGGTACCTGGAGTCTGGCATCCAGATATCCGCAGTTATTTGCTGCCATCATGCCTTTGTGCGGCGGTGGAAGGCCGGATATGGCTGAATCAATCAAAGATATGCCGACCTGGGTATTTCATGGTGAAAAGGACAGAAAGGTTCGCCTGAACAGGTCTGAAGAGATGGTTGAGGCCATGCAGGTGGCCGGATCACGTCCTAAATTTTCGGTATTGAAAGGGGAGGGGCATGATATTCACCACGTATACTCTGAACAAAACATCTATGAATGGTTATTGGCTCAGCACAAGAATGTATACGACAGGCTTGTGAGTATGAATATGAATTTTTGGTCACCCAAAGCCGATTCTGTCATATCAAAGAAAAGAGAAGAAATTATTAAAGAGGTCAAACAATCCAATATCGCTGCGGGTAAATTTATTCTCAATACCCAAACACCTGCGGAGCAAACCAAATCATTTTTCTTCAATTTTTTCAAGCCAAAGGCTACTTACGAGCAGTCTACTTTGAAATAAGGTTGGAGCTCTCAAAGTACGCCTAAAAGTTAGCCATGGCAAAAACATACTCCTGGGGCATCCTCGCTCCGGGAAATATTGCTGGAAAATTTGTTGCCGAATTGCAGACACTGGGTAATGCCCGGATTCTTGCGGTTGGTTCCAGAGATTTGGGTCGTGCCGTTGAATTTGCTTCCAACCATGGCATTGAAAGATCATATGGGTCTTATGAGGAACTGGCAGCAGATCCTGATATTGACATCATTTACATTGCCTCTCCTCATCCTTTTCATGCTGAACATACCCAACTTTGCCTGAGACATCATAAAGCCGTTTTGTGTGAGAAAGCCTTCGGTATGAATTCTCTGCAGGTCACGGAAATGATTGAAACTGCCCAAAAGGAACGCATGTTTTTAATGGAGGCATTCTTCACTCCACATCAGCCATCCTACCGGGAAGCGCGCAAAATAGTAGAATCCGGTCTGTTGGGTGAGATCAAGCATCTTCATGGTTGGTTTGGATTCAATAAATCTCCCTATAACCCGAAAGGCCGGCTTTTCAATCCGGATTTAGGTGGCGGAGCCCTGCTGGATATCGGTCTGTACCCTTTATTTGATGCGCTGTGGTTTCTGGGTGAACCATCAGAAGTATCTGCTTTTGCCGATCTCACATCCGATCAAATTGACCAGACGTTGTCAGCTACAATGCAGTTTGCCAATGGGAAAAGTGCCACAATTTTTGCCTCTTTTCTCTCCGCTGTAGGTGTTGGTACAGATATTTATTGTGAAAAAGGAATGCTTCGGTTAAGAAGAACCGGAGCGCTTGTTCAATGGCTTGAGGTACTTCTCCCCGGAGAACCTGTGCAAATTTTGAATTGGAATGAAACTTCCTGCGGATTAAAACTGGAGGCAATTGAAACCATGAATTGTTTGGACAAAAATCAGTTGGAAAGCGATGTAATGAGTCACCAAAACTCAAAACAACTGATGAAATTTCTCGATTTGATTAGAGAAAAGGCCGGAATTATAAGAGGCTGAAGAAAAGTAATCCATCAGATTTTAACTTTTATAATCAAATTGAAATGTGATTGTAACAGGAAATGTTAAAATATCTGAATAAATGGCTTTTTTTTAATTGGTTTTTAGAATGATTAACCAATAAATTTGTCAGAATCAAAAATGTAATGAGTATATTTTAAAAAGTGTAAATAATTTTTACTTTTACACTGCAATTAACATCTATTAACTAATATTTTAACATCACATGTCTAAAAAAATCGTGAGAATGGTTTTGATGTGCCTGTTTGTGGTCATAGCAAACAATTTGATGGCACAGAATTCAATTACCGGAACGGTAACTGATGATACCGGGTCTCCTCTGCCTGGTGCGAGTGTTGTTGTAAAAGGAACAACAACGGGAGTCATAACCGACTTTAATGGAAAATTTACACTGTCTGTTCCTGCTAATGCAAAGCTGGTAATCTCCTTTGTTGGAATGAACAACACTGAAGTAGCTGTTGGTAACAACAAAACGATCAACGTTAAACTGGTAACTTCAACCGTTGGGGTGGAAGAAGTTGTGGTTACGGCGATGGGTATTACCAAAGCAAAAAAATCACTGGCTTATTCCGTGAGTGAAGTGAAATCAGACGAATTGGTGAAGGCCGGTAACTCTAACGCGATGAAATCTCTCGATGGTAAGGTTAGTGGCGTAAACCTTACGAGTTTAAGTAGTGATCCTACCTCGTCGGTTTTGGTTAATATCCGTGGTACGACTGCGATGCCTTCTACAAGTGATGCCAACGTATCTGTTAAAGGTCAGCCTCTCTATGTAATTGATGGTATTCCTGTTGGAAATCAGACATTTACTTCGAAAAATGGTGTTGACTTTGGAAACATTCTTTCGCAATTAAACACTGAAGACATTGAGAATATTACCATTTTGAAAGGTGGTAGTGCAGGTGCACTCTATGGCTCAGATGGTGGTAACGGTGTAGTGATGATCACTACCAAATCCGGAAAAGGTGGCAAAAAAGGGATTGGAGTTTCATTCTCAACTTCTGCAACCGTTGATTCTCCTTATCAGTTCATTGAGGAACAACAAATTTTCGGTCAGGGAGAACGTGCTTATGAGTGGCAGTATGACAATACCGACACTTGGGGACCTAAGCTTGACGGTTCATATAAAGGTGATTTTTGGAACACAAAAACTCAGAAATGGGACAACGGTCCTATGAAATCTTCCAACGAAAACAGGATGAAAGCTTACCTGAATGATGGAAGTACCGTGACTACCAACGTGAATGTAAATGGAAATTATGATAAGGGGTCTTTTCGTTTGTCGCTCAGTAACATGGGTAACAATGGTGTTATGCCAAATACCAAGACCAATCAAAAATCGATCACCCTTGCATCCGAATATAAACTGACGGATAAGATAAAGATCACAGCGAATGCCAATTATACGCGTACCTATTCGCCAAACAAGGCAAACGTTACTGGTTCAAACAGTGTTTTGAACAGTTTGCTTTTCAATTTTCCTACCAACCTTCAACCATTGGCTGACATGAAGAACTACTGGATGACCGGATTTGACGGAATCCAGATGAATGGTGCCATTCAGAAGGACAATGGGATTGATAAATCTGAGACTAATCCATGGTGGTCGACTTATGAAAAAGTCAATCGCTTCAGTCGTGACAATTTCTTTGGCAAGTTGCAATTGGATTATAAAATCAACAAAGATTTTGTTTTGGTTCTGCGTTCTGGAATTGACGATGTGATTGAGAACTATGAATATAGACAATCTTTCGGAAACGCTGCCATGGCGAATCGTAGTGCGAGTGGCGATGGTATGTTTCAAACAGAATTAGCTAAGAGTTTAAGTTTCAATTCGGATGCGCTTCTTTCTTATAGCAAATCTGTTGGAAAATTTGATATCTCTGCTGTTGGTGGTGTAAACTATGCCTACAGCAACACAAGTAATTATTCAATTACTGCCGGAGCGCTTTCTGTCCCCGGCTTATTCACGATGGGTAATGTTTTTCCAGGCAAATTGACTGCCAATTATGGTTGGGGTGCGGTTCCTTCATACAGCGTTTATGGAACAGCTGATATGTCCTGGAATAAGCAATTTTTTGTTGGGATTACAGGTCGTAACGACTGGAAAGGAAACTTAAGCGAGGAAAAGATTAATTATTTCTATCCCTCAGTTTCCCTCGCATGGATTGCATCTGAAACATTCAAATTACCTGAATCAATTAATTTGTTGAAAGTCCGTTTGGGCTTGGCGAATGTCGGTAACGGTTTGACCAAACAAAGACCTGTGGATCGATATTCGTTTGATTCACCGGACTGGTCAGGTACTGTCAAAACTGCCAATATCAGTGCAACACTGGTTGATCCTGATATCAAGCCTATGGCTTCTATTACCAAAGAGGCAGGTATTGACCTGTGGATGCTGGATAAACGCGTTCAGTTTGATTTTACCTATTTCCGCAAGGATCAGAACAACCAACTTGGAAGTATCCCGGTAGTTCAGGGTACTGGTTTCACCGGAATGACAACCAATGTGGGAGATGTTCGAAACGAAGGTTATGAGTGGGGCTTAACTGTGACTCCTATTAAGAATAAGGACTGGAAATGGGATATTACAGCTTCTTTCACTCATTACAAAGCGCATATTATGCGTTTGTCTCCAAAATTTGCCCCTGCCGGTTATGTCTTTGCTTCCTATGATGGCAAAACTGTTGTGAAAATTGCTGAAGGCGAAGAGATCGGGAATATCTATGAGCAAAACCCTATCTTAAAAGTTAAAACTGGCAAATATGCAGGTATGCCTTTGCTGGATGGTGATGCAGGAGAATTTCAAGGTTCCTCCAACGAGAAAGACCGGGCCCAGTTAGGAAATTACAATCCAAATTACATCATGGGTTTCAATAGTTCTGTGAAATACAAGAACTTTACTTTGAATATTGTTGGTGCCTTCCGGATGGGTGGAAAGTATGTTTCAGTCAACCAGCAATATATGGATTCAAATGGTAGATCAATTGAGTCATTGGGAACTGCTTCAAAAGAAAGCCCCTTCTGGAGTGGTGGTCGTAATGCGGAATATGGTGGTCATGCATGGCCAGCTGCCGGGTCCAGTAAATACGAATCCATCAATGCCAACAATGACGGACAACGTACGGATGAGGTAGCAGATGCAGGTTATGCAAAAGGAGTCTTCATCAATCCTAATTTTACGGGAACAACTCCATCGGATGCGGATTACATTGTCAATGGTGCTGATCTGAAGAATACGTTCTATCAATTCGCATACAACAGCTGGGGAGATTGTATTTGGAGCTTTACTTCAACCCGTGTGTACGATGCGACCAACTTCAAATTGAGAGAAGTGTCATTGAACTATGTATTTCCAAGTGAGATTTCAAATATACTGAAGATCAACAACCTGAATATTTCTCTGATTGGGCGTAACCTATTTCAGTGGAATGCTTCAGGCCGCAATGAAGATCCTGAATCCGCATTCTCAGGAGTCGGAACCAATCAGGGTATCTTGAGGGCGACCTTACCTAGCATTCGCTCTATTGGATTTAAACTTGGTTTTGATTTTTAATAGTTGACTTTTATTATAAAAAAACATAAGAATATGAAATCATATCTAACAAAAGCGTTCGCACTTTTCTTGCTGATAGGAATTGTTTCCTGTAGTAAAGACGATTTACGGCAGTACGATGCGCTTCAGCAAAAAAATGCGGTAGAGTCATTGAATGACCCTTATCTGCTTTCGTCAATCATTAAGAAAACCAGCCTGTTCTATCAGGATATGGGTTTCGGAGCAAGCAAGCTTCCTGGTGCTGTTCAGTACTGTGAGCGTAATTATCAGGGTTCTGACAACACTTATCAGGGATTTAAGCAGCTTACTACCGATATGTATACTGCCATGGATATCCTGAAATTGATTGATGCGTCCATTAAACTTGCAGATGCACGTGGTTCCAAGACCCACGTTGGTATCTTCACTACCTTCCGGGTTTTGTTGTTCTCGTTTATGACCGACTTTTATGGGGATGTCTATTATACTGAAGCCCTAAAAGGACGCGAAGGAATTCTTTATCCTTTTTATGACAAGCAGTCTGATATTTATGCCGGACTTTTGAAGGAACTCGCAGCAGCCAGCGCCAACATCAGCGCAGGAACTGATGCAGTAAGTCCTACATATGATATCATGTTTGGTGGGAATAAGGCACAATGGCAAAAATTCTGTAATTCATTAAAGCTCAGGTTACTGATGCGTGCTTCTGCGAAACTTTCAGATGCCGGACCTCAAATTGCTGCTACTGCTGCACTACCCATTCTATCTGATGCTGCAGACATGAATGCTTCTATCGCATATGTCGGAACAAGTACAGTAAACTCCTGGATTGGTGGATCGAACAACTGGGGAAATGGTGGTGAATTTGAAAGAAGAAGACCAAGTAAAACCCTTATCGATTTGATGTCAAATCTGAAAGACCCACGTGAATTGGTTTGGTTTGCTCCGATCGAAAACCCTTGGACAGCAAGCGCTGCAAAAAATGGTGTTTCATTTGCAACAACCGATCCCAATGGATTTACTTATACTTCAACTTGGGAGTATATTGACCTTACCAACCCGGTTATGGCCACACAGGTTCCAAATATTCTTGATAAAGATGTGGTTTACGCCGGATTTATAGCAGGAATGAATGGCGATTTTAAAAATGGAAACGGTCATTGGAATACCGCCTTGGGTGGTGCATATGGCAACTTCAAAGTTTCAAAATATTCGAAGTTGTTCCAGCAGAATGCTCATGCTTTGTTAAGGGCTCAGATCATGAACAAGGATGAAGTTGAGTTCATTTTAGCTGAGGCAGCCGTAAAAGGCTATATAACCGGTAGTGCTGATACTTATTACAGAACCGGAATTACCTATTCCATGAAACGCTGGGGTGTATCGGATGCTGCGATAGCTGCATATTTGGCTCAGCCTACCATCTCACTGCCGAGCGATAACGCAGGGAAATTGGCTAAAATCGCTGAACAGAAATGGATTGCACTTTTCACGGTAGCTTCTGAAGCCTATCTTGATCTTCGCAGAACAAAACTTCCAAATATCTTTAGCAGTGGACTATTGTCTACCTACACGTTCCCGCTTCGTTACCGTTATCCCGGAAATGAACTTGGACAGAACGTAGCCGCATACAACAAGGGTATTTCTACACTGGTACCTGCAGTTGATGATGAATTCTCCAAAATGTGGTTGTTGCAATAACATTCACAAATCCAAACAAAAGGGGCTGCACAAAGGTGTAGCCCCTTTTTTGATATGAAAAAGTTGGTACGATTGGTTTGGGACAGATGTTTTTCATATACTGTTGATAAAAAAATAGGTATAGGTGAAGATTGTCAGCCTAATTTTTCGATGTTTGTATTTACTATTACTTTCTTCTTATTATTAAAAATTGCCAACGATGAACCTTCGGGACAGGGACTTTTCCAACGAATTTGTTTTTCAGGCCTCTCGCAGCAGTGGCCCGGGAGGACAGAATGTCAACAAAGTCAGTTCCAAAGTGGAAGTACGTTTTAATTTCAGAATTTCCTTACTGCTTAATGAAT